>NZ_JBYIQP010000019.1:0-93181 GCF_057707665.1 Actinacidiphila sp. bgisy167
ACGCGGAGACGGCCGCAGGACCCCTGCGGTGGGTTTCCGGGTCACCGCGGTACGCCTCCCGCCGCCACCATGAAGTGCATCAGATCCCTGTCGGAACGAAGCGAAGTACCGCCGGCGGCGGGGCTTCCCGACACGGACCGCCGGCCCCGGCGAACCCCGCCTTCCCGGGCGCCCGCCCACGCCCCGCGCCGAGCGGGGCGTGGACGTCCGGCACGACACGACCCGGGGTTCCGACGCACGAGCAGCGTGCTGGACGCGGGCGTCGCCCACGCGGCGGCCCTCCGCGGCAGCACCCACACCCGCTTGCCCTCCGGGGTCCGGGAGCACGCCCCACCGGTGTGCCGCCGCGGCGATCAGCCGGCCGCGCCCGCTTGGGCCGCCCGGCCCGGCAGGACGGGAGCCACCACGGCAGGACGGGCGAGCGGTCGCTGACGGGCGGCCCGCACCCCTCGGCGGCCAGGTCGTCCCGGGGCAGCTCGCACTCCGGGGAGCGTGCGTGCCGGTTGTCACCGTCCGGATGATGCCGCTCCCCAACGAGGCGCACCCGGCCCTCGACGGCCCCACGCGCCTGCCGCAGACCCCTGTCTGTGCCTGCTCGCCCGTCTCGAAGTGCGGGGCCGCAGCGTGCTGGTGAAGGGCCGGAACGAGGTCGGCGAACTCCACCCGCGCTATGCGTCAATCTGCTCACAGACCTTCAGCGTGGGGACTGCGCCCAGATGATCGAGCGGATCGCGGGGGAGCTACGACAGTCCGGCTCGGCGAGGGCGGTGCCTGCGTCGAGGGCGCCCACGCGCCCGGCGCCGTCCCTGTGCGGGACTCCGAGGAACCGGCCGCCGAGGAGTGGACAGCGTTCATCCACTTCGTCGCACACACCACCGGGACGCGAGTAGAGTAACCAGCCGATCACTCTTCGTGCCTGAGGCATGAAGCGGCCCCCAGCGGTGCGCCAACACCGGCAGGGGGCCTACACCACGAGGCCTACCCCTAAGAAAGAGCCCCGCAAATGATGCGCCATGTTATCTCGCCGTCCCGCTTCTTCTCCCAGACGCCGAACGACCTCATCCGCCATCCGCGTCTGAACGGCACCGCCGTACGGCTGCTGCAGTGGGCGCTCTCCCTGCCGGAGGACTCGCGGGAGACCTTGCAGAGCATCGGCGAGAAGATGCCCGAGGGGCGCATCGCCCTGCGCCGGGCCCGGCAGCAGCTCGAGGCCGAGGGCTATGTCCACACCCGCCGCACCCAGAGCCCCGAGACCGGCCGCTGGACGACCCGGGTGCTCGTCTCCAACGTGCCGCTGCGCGACCCCGCCGAGATCGACGCCGCCTTCGCGGCTCCGAGTGGCAGCGCGCTGACGGCCGGTGCGCCGTCCGTACGGGCCGTCGGCGCATCCCCCAAGGGGGAGAACAGGGAGGAGCAGAACACCTCCCACCCCGAACCCCCCACAGGCGAGCCGCTGGTCGCCCGCGCGGCGGCCGCGCTGCAGCGCCTCGGGCGGCGCGAGGCCAGGCTCACCCTGGGCGTCGCCGAGGCGGCCCGGCTCGCTCCGCTCGCGGCCCGCTGGCTGGCCCACGGGACGAGCGAGCTGGAGCTTGGGACCGCCCTGTCCGCCGGGCTGCCGCGCACCGTGCACTCCCCCGCCGGTTTCATCGCCCGACGTCTGCGCGACAAGCTCCCCGCGCCTCGCCCCGCCCGCGACCCCGCCGCCCCGGCGGCCCCGCTCCCCGAATGCCCCGGCTGCGGCGACCCGCTGCCCCACGGCGCCACCGGCCCCTGTCTGCCCTGCGCCACCATCGCGTCCGCCGCCGACCCCGCCCCCGACCCCGCTTCCGGCGCCCCGTCAGCCGCACGGCGCGGCGCGGCCCTGGTACGCGCGGGCATCGTGCGGCAGCGGCCCGGCGCGGGGGCGCGAGCGTCCGCCGATATCAACTGAGACCCAATTTGATATCTCAGAAGGAAGCATCCACGCCCGAGGAGGCTCGCATGACCCGCACCGTCATCGACGTCGACGACCAGATGCTGGCGGAGGCGGCCGAGATCTTCGGCACCACCACCAAAGTCGCCACCGTGAACGCAGCCCTGGCAGACGCGATCAAGCGCCGCAAGCGCGCCTCGTTCCTCGACTGGCTTGCGGAAGGCGGACTTCCCGGCCTCACCGGCGAGGTCGGGGCGGCGCACGACCCGCACCGAGTCGCATGAGAGATCGCTTCCTCATCGACGAGTCCGCTCTCGCCCGTTACCCGAAACCCTCGGTGAGGGCGGTGATCGAACCCCTCCACGACGCCGGGTTGCTCGCCGTCTGCGGGGCCGTCGAACTGGAGGTGCTCCACAGCGCACGGTCCAAGGCGGACGCAGACCGCATCCGAGACGGCATGCGGGGTTTCGACTGGCTGCCCACGCCGGACGAGGCATGGGACCGCGCGCTGGACGTGCAGACGCACCTCATTGCCGCCGGGAACTGGAAGGCGCTTTCCCTGGCAGACCTGATCATCGCGGCTACCGCGGAACGGCACGGCGCGACCGTCCTGCACTACGACGGCGACTTCGACATGATCGCCGACGTGACCGGCCAGCCCGTGCGCTGGGTGGTCCCGTCCGGCACGGCCGACTGACGCCTCGCCTGACACCGACCTGACGCACCGCCTGCCGCCGCTCCGTCAGATGGCTGTCCTCGACCGTTCATCCTCTTCGGTCACCCGAAGTGCGGTGTGCCTCGCACAGGGTGACGATGGGCGCAATCGCTTCGACCTGGAGCGAGCTCCTTCCGTCATCTTCGAAGGCAGAGAGATGAACATACGAGCGAAGAAGACCATGTCCGGTCGACCCCGTCATAAGGTGCTTTGGGGTGTCGCCGGAACCATGGCGGCCGCCGCCGCGGTCGTCACGACCACCGCATTCGTCGCCCCCGTGAACGCCACCGCCTCCGCCACCGCGCGCACCGCCGCGGTCGCCGACGCCGCCGCCTCGAACCCCGTCAAGGGCGGCAACAACCGCGACGACTGGCGGCTGAGGACCGCCGAGTTCCTCGGTGTCTCCGCCGTCGTCCCCATGAACACCACCCAGACCGTCTCGGCACGGTGCCCCTCGCGCACCGAAGTCACCGGTGGCGGCTTCGTCCTCAGCAGCAGCGACCTGCACGTGCTGACGAGTCAGCGGTCCGGCAACGGCTGGACGGTCACCGTCCGGAACATCGGCGGTTCGACGCTGACCAGCCCCACCGCCCGCGCCGTCGTGGAGTGCGCCGCGATCGTGCGGGACAACAACAACTGGTGACCCCCCCCTTCCCCCGGGCCACCGCCCCGGCCGCCCGTCGCACGGGAACGGCGGACCGGGGCGGCGGGCCCAGCCCGACCGGCGTCAGGAGCGCTTGCCCGCCGCCTCCGCCGCGCGGCAGACCGCGACGCCCAGCACCACCAGGAGGACGCACGCGTATATCTCGTAGCCGTCCAGGAAGCCGATCCGGTACGTCAGCGCCCAGAGCCGGAACCAGCCGCCCGTGAGCTGGTGGACGATGCCGCCGATGCCCTGGGAGAGCAGCACGAAGCCGAGAAAGCCGAGGAATCCCTTCACGCCACGAGGTTAGGGAGCGGCCGCCCGCGCCGGCTGTCGGCGAAGGTCGCCGATCACGCGCGGGTTGTCGTCCGAAAGTCTCCCCTTGGGACGCGGGCTGGTGCGGCGGCCCCGGATCCGTGCATTCGGAGGAATGCGACGCGCACCGAAGGACACCGTCGCCGACATCGCGGTCTTCCTCGGTGCGGCGGCCTTCTCCGTGCTGTCCGCGCGGTGCTCGCCTGAGTGCAGCACCTGACTGGGAGACGCAGCGGAGCTGCGGCGACCGACGACAACGCCGCCAGGCGAGAGCCATCGACCCGCGACGCCGGCCCGCCTATGCGCGCGGCCTCTATGCCCTGTCCTCGGCGTCGCGCTCCTCCAGGGCGTCCGCGAGGGCGTCGACCAGCGCGACGACGCCTTCCGGGCCGTCCACGACGAGGTCGGCCCGCGACGCCAGTTCGGCCACCTCCGCGCTGCCGCTGCACACCAGCACGCCGGGCAGGCCCTCGGCGCGCCGCTTCTCCACGGCCCCGAAGGCGGCCAGGTCGCCCAGGTCGTCTCCGGCGTAGAGCACGGGACCGGCGCCGACCTCGCGCAGGTAGTCGTTGAGGGCCACGCCCTTGTCCATGCCGGGCGGCCGCAGCTCCAGCACCATCCGGCCCGGCTCCACGATCAGCCCGTGGCGGTCGGCCAGTTCACGGAGCGGCCCGCTCAACGCCTCGAACGCCGCCTGCGGGTCCTCCGTGCGGCGCGTGTGGACGGCCACCGCGCGGCCCTTGTCCTCCACCCAGGTGCCGTGCCACGCGCCGATCGCGTCCAGCACGCCCGGAAGTTCGGCCCGCACCGCGTTGACACCGGGGTGCGGACCGGGGGCCTTGACCTGGCCGGAACGGGCGTCCCAGCGCTCGGCGCCGTAGTGGCCGAGCACGACCATGTGCTCCAGCGCGGGTACGCCGGCGAAGCCGCCGTACCGCACGGCCACGCCCGCGGGACGGCCGGTCACCACCACGACGGACCCGATGCGCGGGGCCAGCCGGGCCAGCGCGGCGGCGGCGCGGGGGTGGGCCCGCGCGGCGTCCGGATCCGGCACGATCGGCGCCAGCGTCCCGTCGAAGTCCAGTGCCAGCACGGCCCTGCGGGGCTCCGCGAGCAGTGCGGCCAGGCCGTCCTTGCCCTCGGGCGTCGTGGGTACCGGCACTTCGTCCCTGCGGCTGCGGCTCATGACACCGACCATACCGACCCCTGCGGGGGGCGTGCCCGGCGTACGGAGGCATTCCGCCACGGCGGTGTCCTCCGGGACCGGTCGGTGTGCGTGAGGTGGGCTGTGCGGCACTCCCGGTGGGCGGGTGCGGTTCATCTCGCGCCCTTCGGGCGCGAAGACGCGGGCCCCGTCCGCAGCCCGCGCTGTGCGCCCGAAGGGCGCGAGACGGCGGGACAGCCGACGTGCCGTCCTCACCGGCAGCACCCGCTGACGCCGCGGGACGACCGGGGCCCCGCCAGGCACCGGCGTCAACGAAGGGTGCGGTGGGTGTCGCGGGTGCGGCGGAGGCGGTTGACCGTGACCGGGTCGTGCGCGAGGGCGCGGGGGTCGTCCAGGAGGGCGTTGAGGAGCTGGTAGTAGCGCGTCGGGGAGATGCCGAGGCGTTCGCGGACGGCGCGTTCCTTCGCGCCGGGGCCGGCCCAGCTGCGGCGGGCGATGTCGAGGACCGCGCGGTCCTGCTCCGTCAGCCCCTCGGCGGGGGTGTCCGCCCCGGTTTCGTCCCGTTCCATCCGACCACCCTATCCGCGCCCGGGTCGCCGCCCCTCCCCGTCCCTTCGGACCGCTGCGTGACGCCCCGATCGCGCCATGTGTGTCCGCCCCAGCGCCCCGGGCAGTCCGACACGCGAGGCACGTGATCTCTTTCCGGCAAGTGGACTAGACCTTTTGCCGGGTACCGCGCGACACTGTCCCCCGTGGAACACGTCATCGCCCTCGATGTCGGCGGCACCGGCATGAAGGCCGCCCTGGTCGCGGCGGACGGCACGCTGCTGCACCAGGCGCGCCGCCCGACCGGCCGGGAGCGCGGCCCGGACGCCGTGGTCGAGTCCGTGCTCCGCTTCGCCGCGGACCTGCGGGCCCACGGTGAGCGCGCCTACGGCCGGCCCGCCGCCGCGGCCGGAGTCGCCGTGCCGGGTCTGGTCGACGAGCGGGCCGGCGTCGCGCTCTACTCCGCGAACCTCGGCTGGCGCGACGCGCCCCTGCGCGACCTGCTGGCCCGCCGGCTCGGCGGCACTCCCGTCGCCCTGGGCCACGACGTGCGCGTCGGCGGCCTCGCCGAGGGACGGCTGGGCGCGGGGCAGGGCGCCGAGCGCTTCCTGTTCGTGGCGCTGGGCACCGGCATCGCGGGCGCGACCGGCATCGAGAACCGGGTCGAGGCCACCGAGCTCGGGCACGTCGTCGTCCGCCCCGGCGGACCGGCCTGCGCCTGCGGCGGGCGGGGCTGCCTGGAGGCCGCGGCCTCCGCCGCCGCCGTGGCCCGCGCCTGGGAGGCCGCGGGCGGCGGCCCGGACGCCGGCGCCGCCGGCTGCGCCGCCGCGGTCGAGGCGGGCGACCCCCGCGCGGCGGCCGTGTGGGACGAGGCCGTCGCCGCCCTCGCCGACGGCCTGGTCACCGGGATCACCCTGCTCGCCCCGGGCACGCTGATCGTGGGCGGCGGACTCGCCGAGGCCGGCGACACCCTCCTCGCACCGCTGCGGGCGGCCGTCGAGCGGCGGCTGACCTTCCAGCAACTCCCCCTAATCGTGCCGGCGGCCCTCGGGGACACCGCCGGATGCCTGGGCGCAGGGCTGCTCGCCTGGGATCTTCTCTCCCTGGAGGTGACCGCGTGACCGCGGCAACCAGCGTGCTGACCGGCGCCCATGTGGTACTGCCGGACGGCGTGGCCGAGGACGGCCGGGTGACCGTCGCGGGCCGCTCGATCGTCGCCGACGACCCGCGCCAGGCGTCCACCCTCGATCTGACGGGGCACTGGATCGTGCCCGGTTTCGTCGACATCCACGTGCACGGCGGCGGCGGCGCCTCCTTCTCCTCCGGGGACGCGGAGGCCGTCCTCACCGGGATCGAGACCCATCGGCGGCACGGCACCACGACCCTGCTCGCCTCCACAGTGACCGGGGACCTGGACGACCTGTCCCGGCAGGCCGCGCTGCTGTCGGAGCTGGTCGAGCAGGGCGACCTGGCCGGCATCCACTTCGAGGGGCCCTTCATCTCCCCGCACCGGCGCGGCGCGCACAAGCCCTCGCTGCTGCGGGAGCCGCACCCCTCGGACGTCCGCAAGCTGCTCGACGCCGCCCGGGGCGCCGCGCGCATGGTCACCCTCGCCCCGGAACTGCCCGGCGGGCTCGACTCGGTGCGGATGCTGGCGGAGCACGGCGTCATCGCCGCCGTCGGCCACACCGACGCCGCCTACGAGGCCACCCTGCGGGCCGTCGAGGCGGGCGCCACCGTGGCGACGCACCTGTTCAACGCCATGCCCCCGCTGCTGCACCGCGAACCCGGCCCGATCGCCGCGCTGCTGGAGGACGAGCGGGTCACCGTCGAGCTCATCAACGACGGCGTCCACCTCCACCCGGCGGTCCTGGAGCTGGCGTTCCGCAGCGCCGGGGCCGACCGGGTCGCCTTCATCACCGACGCCATGGACGCGGCCGGATTCGGCGACGGCCGCTATCTGCTGGGCCCGATGGAGGTCGACGTCGTCGACGGCGTCGCCCGGCTCGTCGAGGGCGGCTCCATCGCGGGCTCCACCCTCACCCTGGACACGGCCTTCAAGCGGGCGGTGACCGTGGACGGGCTGCCCGTCGGCGACGCGGTGCGCGCGCTCAGCGCCAACCCGGCCCGGCTGCTGGGCGCGTACGACCGGATCGGCTCCCTGGAGCCGGGCAAGGACGCCGACCTGGTGGTCCTCGACGCGTCGTTCGACCTCGTGGGCGTGATGCGGAAGGGCAGTTGGGTCGTCGAGCCCTGACCGGCCCTGGGGCGCCGGGGTCTGTGCCTGCGGGCGTTCCTTTGGCATGATCCCTTCCCGTCGCAACACGCTGTTGGAAGGGATCGAGCGGTGATCCTCACCGTCACGCTGAACGCCGCCGTCGACGTGACCTACCGTGTCCCCCGGCTGCGCCCGCACACCACCCACCGGGTGTCGGAGACGGCGGAACGCCCCGGCGGCAAGGGGCTGAACGTCGCCCGCGTCCTCGCCGCGCTCGGCCATGAGGCCGTGGCGACCGGCTTCGCGGGCGGCCCGCCCGGTGACCGGCTGCGCGCCTGGCTGACGGGCGTCGACGGCGTCACGGACGCCCTGGTGCCGATCTCCGGCAGCACCCGGCGGACGGTGGGCGTCGTGGACGAGTCGGGCGGCGGCACCACGATGTTCAACGAGCCCGGGCCGACCATCACTTCGGAGGAGTGGGCGGCCCTCCTCAGCACGTACCGCGCGTTCCTGGAGGGCGGCACGACCCGTGCCGTGGCGCTGTGCGGCAGCCTGCCGCCCGGGCTGCCCGTCGGCTGCTACGCCGACCTCGTGCGGGACGCGCGCGCCGCGGGCGTCCCTGTGCTGCTGGACACCAGCGGCGAGCCACTGCGG
Source organism: Actinacidiphila sp. bgisy167 (assembly GCF_057707665.1). Lineage (NCBI taxonomy): Bacteria > Bacillati > Actinomycetota > Actinomycetes > Kitasatosporales > Streptomycetaceae > Actinacidiphila > Actinacidiphila sp. bgisy167. The sequence continues at coordinate 8,169 of NZ_JBYIQP010000019.1, forward strand.
CGGGGTCTGGCCGCCCGTCCCGACCTCGTCAAGCCCAACGCCGCCGAGCTGACCGGGCTCACCGGCGCGACGGAGCCGATGCGCGCCGCCCGCGACGCCCGCCGCCGGGGCGCACGGGCCGTCGCGGCCTCGCTCGGCCCCGACGGGATGCTGGCCCTCGCCGAGGACGGCACCGTGTGGACCGCCCGGCCCCCCGCCCCCGTGTCGGGCAATCCCGCCGGGGCCGGCGACTCGGCCGTCGCCGCCCTGCTCGCCGGGCTCGTCGAGGGCCTGGACTGGCCGGGGCGGCTCATCCGCGCCGTCGCCCTCTCGGCGGCCACCGTGGCGGCGCCCGTCGCGGGCGAGTTCGACCGCGCGGTGTACGGAGACCTGCTGGGGCGGGTCGACGTGATCAGTGCGGGCGACTCACGGCAGTAGCCCGTCGCGGCCCGCGGGCCACGACGGGAGCGGCCTCACCAGCCCTCGGGGGCCTGGCCCTTGTCCAGCAGTGCCAGCTGGTCCAGGTTGAAGTGGCAGGCGTCGCCCTGAGCGCAGGTCACGGCGAGCGTGTTGGTCCCCTGCTTCAGGTCGAGGGTGGCGTAGGAGCGGTACCAGTGGTTCCAGTCGCCCTTCTTGCCGTAGTTCCTGAGGTCCGGCTTGTAGCTCTGGGGCGACCCGTTGACCACGATCGTGGCGCTGGCCGAGTCCTTCTCCGCGTTGTTGTAGCGGAGCCAGAAGTCGTACGAGCCGTCCTTCGGGACCTCGACCTTCCACGTCACCGACGCGCCCACCGCGTTCATGTTCTCGATGTACTTGCCGCCGGCCGCCATGGTGCCCTTGTACTGGGAGCCGACCCGCGCGCCGCCCGCCGGCACCAGCGTCGCCGCGTCGACGACACCGGGCGCGGTCGCGGTCGCCGGCGCCGAGGGCTCGGTGGTGGTGTCGTCCGTGCCGGTGTCGGCGGGGGCCGTCGGCGAGGAGGTGGCGCCGCCCGCCTGCGGCTTGTCGTCGTCGCCGCCCGCCATGGCGACGCCGATGCCGATCGCCACGGCGGCGACCACGGCGACGGCGCCGATCAGCAGGCTCTTGCTGTTGGGGCCGCCGGCACGCGGGGCCGCGTCGCGGCGGCTGCCGCCGGCGCCCGGGCCGGACGGGCCGGACGGGCCGCCGGCGCCCGGGCCGGACGGGCCGGACGGGCCGCCGGGGCCCTGGGGGAACTGCTGGTGCTGCTGGCCGTACCCCGGCTGCGGCGGGCCGTAGCCAGGCTGCTGCTGGCCATGGCCGGACTGCTGCTGACCGTATCCGGGCTGCTGCTGGGGGTAGCCGTATCCCGGCTGCTGCTGCGGCTGCTGCGGCTGCTGCGGCCGCCGCTCACCGACGCGCTGCACCTGGTTGTACGAGGTACGGGGCACGCCGGGCTGGGCGGCAGCCGGCTGACCCGGCTCGTCTCCGTCCTGGCGGTACAGGTACGCGAAGGGGTCGTCACCCTCGGGCTCGGGAGCACCGTTGTTGCCGGCCGTCATCCGCTCTTCACCTTTCACTGCCTGCCGCCACTGCCTGTCGCTTGTGAAGCACCTATCAGCACCGGGCCATCCGGCGAAAGGCGTGCGCTCTCCCGATGACCGATGTTCATGATCAGTTCGTCCGCGGCCGTCACGGGCGGGCACACCTCTGACCACGGCAGCCTACCTGGAACCGGTGATGGGCCGCTCAACCGTTTGAAGCCCCGGGGGTGCGCATACGGTGGTGGCGTGATCGACAGCACAGCGGCGTGGACGGGGTGGCGGGAAGCCACCGAGCGGGCCCTCTACGGCCCCGGAGGGTTCTTCCGGCGGGAGCGCCCGGCCGCGCATTTCCGCACGTCGGTCCATGCCTCGCCGCTGTTCGCGGCGGCCGTCGCACGCCTGCTGGAACGCGTCGACACCGAGCTCGGGCACCCCGCGGAACTGGCCCTGGTGGACGTCGGCGCCGGCGAGGGGGAACTGCTCACGGGGGTGCTCGATGTGGTTCCCGCCACGCTGGGCGCCCGCCTGCGGCCGTACGCGGTGGAGAAGGCACCGCGGCCCGAGGGCCTGGACGCCCGGGTGGCCTGGTGCGGCGAGCTCCCCCGGGGCCTGGCGGGCCTGCTGTTCGCCAACGAGTGGCTGGACAACGTGCCCGTCGAGGTCGTGGAGACCGACACCGAAGGGGTGCCCCGCCACGTCCTCGTCCGCGCCGCCGACGGCGCCGAACGCCTCGGCGACCCGGTGGTCGGACAGGACGCGGCCTGGCTTCGGCGGTGGTGGCCCGTCGAGGGCGCGCCGGCCGGGACCCGGGCGGAGATCGGCCGCGGGCGGGATGCCGCCTGGGCCGCGGCGGTGGCCTGTCTGGAGGCCGGGCTCGCCGTCGCGGTGGACTACGGGCACCTGGCCGGGGGCCGCCCGCCCTACGGGACGCTGACCGCGTTCCGGGCGGGCCGCGAGGTCTCGCCCCCGGTGCCCGACGGCTCCTGCGACCTCACGGCGCATGTGGCGATGGACGCCTGCGCGGGCCCCGGGGCGGTCCTGCGCACCCAGCGCGAGGCCCTGGGCGCCCTGGGGGTCTCCGGGGCCCGTCCGCCGCTCTCGCTGGCCTCCTCCGACCCCGCCGGGTACGTCCGCGCCCTGGCCCGCGCCGGCGAGGCGGCCGAGGTCACCGACCCGTCCGGGCTCGGCGGCTTCCTGTGGCTGGAACAGCCGGTCCGGGCGGCCGGACAAGCCCCGGGGGGCACGCCCCCGGAAGGGTGAGGGGGTGGGAAACTGGGGCCATGACGGAGACCACGATCGGCATCGGCGGCGCGGCCGAGGGCACCGACATGGTGCTGAACATCGGCCCGCAGCACCCCTCGACGCACGGCGTGCTGCGCCTGCGGCTGAGCCTGGACGGCGAGCGGATCAGCTCGGCGGAGCCGATCATCGGGTACATGCACCGCGGCGCGGAGAAGCTCTTCGAGGCCCGGGACTACCGCCAGATCATCATGCTGGCCAACCGGCACGACTGGCTCTCCGCCTTCTCCAACGAACTCGGCGTCGTGCTCGCCGTGGAGCGCATGCTCGGCATGGAGGTCCCCGAGCGCGCGGTGTGGACGCGCACGCTGCTCGCCGAGCTGAACCGGGTGCTCAACCACCTGATGTTCCTCGGCTCCTACCCGCTCGAACTGGGCGGGATCACCCCGATCTTCCACGCCTTCCGCGAACGCGAGGACCTGCAGGCGGTCATGGAGGAGGTCTCCGGCGGCCGCATGCACTACATGTTCAACCGCGTCGGCGGCCTCAAGGAGGACCTTCCCAACGGCTGGCACGGCCGGGTGCGCGCCGCCGTCGCCGGTGTGCGCTCGCGCATGCAGACCTTCGACGACCTCGTCCTGGGCAACGAGATCTTCCGCGGCCGCACCCGGGGTGTCGGCGTCCTCTCCGTCGACGACGTGCACGCCTACGGGGTGAGCGGGCCGATCGCCCGTGCCTCGGGCGTCGACTTCGACCTGCGCCGGGACGAGCCCTACCTGTCGTACGCGGAGCTGGCGGACACCCTCAAGGTGCCCACGCGCACCGCGGGGGACTGCCTGGCCCGCTTCGAGGTGCTGCTGGAGCAGACCCACAACGCTCTGGACCTCGCCGACGCGTGCCTGGACCGGCTCGCCGAACTGCCCCCCGGCCCCATCAACCAGCGGCTGCCGAAGGTGCTCAAGGCCCCCGAGGGCCACACCTACGCCTGGACGGAGAACCCGCTCGGGCTGAACGGCTACTACCTGGTGTCCAAGGGCGACAAGACGCCGTACCGGCTGAAGCTGCGCTCGGCGTCCTACAACAACGTCCAGGCGCTCGCCGTGCTGCTGCCGGGCACCCTGGTCGCCGACATGGTGGCGATCCTGGGCTCGATGTTCTTCGTCGTCGGCGACATCGACAAGTGACCGGTGGGCCGCCCGCGAGCGGGCGGCCCGGCCGGCGCGGGCTCCGGGGAAGTGGGCCCGGCCGGCGTCAGGAGGTGCGGGCGCGCAGCTCGCTGAGGTCCAGTTGCTCGGTCTCGTCGTGCGCGGTCAGATCGATGACCTCGGTCTGCTCGGCCACGGCCTCGTCCCCGACGACGTCGGCGAGGTCCGCGAGGGCCGGGGCCGCGGGCGCCGCCTCCAGCTCCTGGGGGCGGGCCTTGCCGCTCTTCGTCCCGAAGAAGTCGAAGCCGCCCAGGGCGCGGCTGGCCTGCCGCTGCGGGCTGGCGTAGGGCAGCACGGCCGCGGCGACCGCCGGGACGAGCTTGGGCTGGCGCACCGGCAGCGCCGGGGATTCCCCGCTGTCGCCGGGGTGGGCGCCCGCGTCGGCCGGGCGGTCCCGCGCCGCGTCCAGCGCGTGCCTGCCCTGCGGCTCGTCGGTGGCGGCGAGATCGCGGCGGCGCGCCTCCTCGACGGTGAGCGCGGCCTGCTGGCGGGCGCCGTTGCGCGACAGGTCCCGCAGCGCCGCCGACGCCTGCAGGTACGCGGCCGGGCTGACCGGTCCCGTGTAGGGCACGGGGAGCGCGGGGGCGACCGCCTTCTTGGCGACGCGGCCCTCCTCCAGCGCGCGGGCCCGCTCGGACTCGGCGGTGGCGTAGCGGCGCAGCAGGTCCGCGTGCTCCGTGCGCAGCCGGGCCAGTTCGGCGCGCTTGGCGCGCAGCTTGTTCTCCAGCTTGCCGCGCAGCTCGCGGGAGTCCTCGAGGTCCACCTCGAGTTCCGCGATCCGCTCGTCGGCACGCCACTCGTCGCGCACCCGCGCGGCCTTGAGGTCGGCGACCTCCTTGCCGGCGGCGCGGTCCCAGCTGCGCAGCAGGTAGGCGCCGACGCCGGCGGCGCCAGCCGCGGCGACGACGAGGACACGGAGCAGCACCGGATCACCGGTCACCAGTGCGCCCACGGCGAGGACCGCGGCGGAGCCGGCGACCGTCACGGGCGGGAGCAGCCGGTGCAGCGGCTGGGAATGGCGGTGTCGTCCACGGGGCATGAAAGGGAACTTAGCGTGCCGGTGAGCCGTGTGGGGCCGCGGCATGCGTTTTCCGAGCGAACACACAACGACAAATACGAAGGGCGTCCACGCGCGTACAAAACGTCACGTGAACGCCCTTCCCCGCCCTTTATTGATCTTGATTGGCGGGTCGCGGCGGTCCCGCGGTCTCAGCTCTTCAGCAGACCCTTCGCCTTCAGATAGTCCGCGGCCACGTCCGCGGGCTTCTTGCGCTCGCCGTCCACCTTCCGGTTCAGCTCCGTGAGGTCGGCCGTGGTGAGCACCTCGGTGAGCTTGCCGAGGGCGGCGGCGACGTCCGCCCCGCCGGCCTCCTTCGCGTTGACGACGGGCAGCACGTTGTCCGCGTTCTGCAGGCCCTTGTCGTCCGCCAGGAGCACCAGGCCGAACTGGTCGAGAGTGGCGTCCGTGGTCGTGGTGAGCACCAGCTGGTCGGTGCCGTCCTTGACGGCCTGCTTGGACTGGACGGTCCCGACGCCCTTGGCGTCCACCGACGTGACGTCTATGCCGTAGGTCTTCTTCAGGCCCGGCGAGCAGAAGGGGCGGACGGAGCATTCCTCGCCCGCGGCCAGCCTGACTTTGATCTTGGATTTACCAAGGTCGGAAAGGGTCTTGAGGTTGTGCTCCGTCGCGAAGTCCTTCGTGACCGCGAACGCGTTCTGGTCGACGGCCTCTCCGGCCGGCAGCACCTTCAGTCCGCGCGGGGCGGCGAGTTCGGTGAGCGCCTTGACGGTGGCGTCGACGTCGGAAGAGGCGACGGGCGCGGCGTCCTTGCCGTTCACCTTCGCGTTGAGGAATTCCGCGAGGGTGGCCGCGTATTCCGGAACGACGTCGATCTGGCCCTTTTCCAGAGCGGGTTCGTACAGCTCGCGATTGTCGACGGTCTTGATCGTGGTCGTGTAGCCGGCGTCGGTCAGCACCTGCGCATACAGCTGCGCGAGGACCGTGCTCTCGGTGAACCCGGCGGAGCCGACGGTCAGGGAGCCCTTGCCGCCGCCGGCCGACGAGCTGCCCCCTCCCCCGCTCTTCTCCAGGCTGTCGCCGCCGCAGGCCGCCAGGCCGGCGGCGAGGACCGTCGCGGCGGCCACGGCGGTGGCGGTGCGCAGGGCCTTGCTCATGTGAACTCCATCTGATGGGTGGGACGGGCAGGTCTTCGGGCGGGCGGGGACTTCCGCGCGGGCGACACCAGGCGCTGCAGCAACAGGAAGACTCCTTCCACGAGCAGGGCGAACGCGGCCACCAGCACCGCGCCCGCGACGACCTTCGGGGTGTCGTACTGGGCGAAGCCCGCGGTGATGATCCGGCCGAGGCCGCCCTCGCCGGGCAGGGCGGCGAGGGTCGCGGTGGCGACGACCTGGACGGCGGCCGAACGCACCCCGCTCATGACGAAGGGCGCCGCCAGCGGCAGCTCCACCCGGGCCAGCAGTTGGCCGCCGGACATCCCCATGCCGCGGGCGGCCTCCACCGCGTCCCGGTCGACCTGGCGCATGCCGACGTAGGTGTTGGTGAGCAGCGGCGGGACGGCGAACAGCACCAAGGCGATGACGGTCGGCCAGTAGCGCGCCGAGTTCGTCGCGACGATGAGCAGCACCAGGACGGCGAAGGTGGGCACCGCACGCCCGACGTTGGAGAGGTTCACAGCGAGCGCGCCGCCCTTGCCGAGGTGGCCGAGGAGGATCGCGACGGGCAGGGCCACGGCGCAGGCGATGGCCAAGGACACGGAGGTCAGCACGAGGTGCTCGCCGAGCCGCTGCAGGACCCCGTCGGTGCCGGTCCAGTTGGCGCCCGTGGTCAGCCAGTCCCACGCGCCGGGGATCGCCCCCATCAGCCCACCGCCTTCGCGGCCCTGGTCCACGGCGTGAGCAGCCGCTGCACCCCGAGCAGCAGCAGATCGGCGACGAGGGCGAACACCACGCAGATCACGGACGCGGTGAGCACCTCCGCCTTGAAGAAGCTCTGCATGCCGTCCTTGATGAGATTGCCGAGACCTCCGTAGCCGACGATCGCGCCGACCGTGGTGAGGGAGACCGTGGCGACCGTGGCGATGCGCACGCCCGCCATCACCGCGGGGAGCGCCAGCGGCAGCTCGACCTCCCACAGCAGGCGTACCGGCCCGTAGCCCATGCCGCGCGCGGCCTCCCGCGCGTCCTCGGGCACGGCGTCCAGTCCGGCCAGGAAGTTCCTGACGAGGATGGTGAGCGAGTACAGGGTCAGACCGGTGACGACCACCGACGCGGAGATCCCGAACACCGGGACCAGCAGCGAGAAGAGGGCCAGGGACGGGATGGTGTAGAGCACCGTCGTCACCCCCAGCACCGGCCCCTCGGCCGCCCGCCAGCGCCGGGCGAGCAGGGCCAGCGGCAGCGCGAGCAGCACACCCGCCGCCACCGACGCAGCGGTGATCCACAGGTGTTCCACCCCGGCGTCCAGCAACTCCTGACTGCGTGTGCGCACATACTCACCGCAGATCCACTGGTTCGCCGCGAGGCAGTCCTGTCCCGCCATGCGATGCCACCTCCCCCGCCGCGATCAGATCATGCAAGGGAGCGTAAACCGTGCCTCTGACATTCCCGGCCTCCCGCCACAACACGGCAACACCCCCTTCACATCCGTCGCCGAGCGTGTACCAAGCTGGGGGGTGAGCCGCACCGCCTAGCGCCGACGAGAGGTCCCGATGATCCGCTTCGAGAACGTCACCAAGCGCTACCCCGACGGCACCACCGCCGTCGACGACCTGTCCTTCGACGTGCGCGAGGGCGAACTCGTCACCCTCGTCGGGCCGTCCGGCTGCGGCAAGACGACCACCATGAAGATGGTCAACCGGCTCATCGAGCCCACCGCGGGCCGGATCCTGCTGGACGGCGAGGACATCGCCCGCACCGACCCGGTGAGGCTGCGCCGCCGCATCGGCTACGTGATCCAGAACGTCGGCCTGTTCCCGCACAGGACCGTGCTGGAGAACACCGAGACCGTGCCCCACCTGCTCGGCTGGACGCGCGCCAAGCGCCGGGCGCGCGCCGCCGAGCTGCTGGAACTCGTCGGCCTGGACCCGTCTGTGCACGGCTCGCGCTACCCCGGGCAGCTCTCGGGCGGGCAGCGGCAGCGGGTCGGCGTGGCCCGCGCGCTGGCGGCCGACCCGCCGCTGCTGCTGATGGACGAGCCCTTCGGCGCGGTCGACCCGGTGGTGCGCGAGCGGCTGCAGTCGGAGTTCCTGCGGCTGCAGGAACAGGTGCGCAAGACCGTGCTGTTCGTCACGCACGACATCGAGGAGGCGGTCCGGCTCGGCGACCGCATGGCGGTCTTCGGCCCCGGCCGGATCGAGCAGTACGACACCCCCGCGACCGTGCTCGGCTCCCCCGCCACCCCGTACGTCGCCGACTTCGTCGGCTCCGACCGCGGCATGAAGCGGCTGTCCGTCACCCCGGTCGAAGCCGGCGGCCTGGAGCACCCGCCCGTCGTCCGCGCCGGCTCGCCCGCCGCTGAGGCCGCCGCGCTCCTGGCGGAGCGGGGCGCCCCCTACGCGGTCGTCCTCGATGCCGACGGCGGGCTGCGCGGCTACGTCGCCGCGGGCGGCCCCACCTCGGGCACCGTGGACGACCACACCCTCCGCGTCGAGGCCCGGGTGCCGGTGGGCGCCCCCCTCAAGCAGGCGTTCAGCGCGATGCTCCAGCACGACGCGGGCTGGACGGCCGTCGTCGACGGCGACCGCTACGCCGGGGTGCTGACGCCCGCCACGCTCCATGCCGCGCTGCGCCGCTCGGTCAACGAAGACGGCGCGGACGGGCGGAACGGGAGCACGGGGCTGCCGGACGCGGCAGGGGCCGGGGCGGACGAGGACCGGGCGGTCGGCGGCCGCCAGGCGGAACCGGACGCCACTGCCTCCTGACGCCCCACCGAGGCCCCCCGGCGCCCTGTGGCGCGGTCGGCGGGCGGCAACCGGCGGCGGGACGGTCAGCGGCGCGGCCGGGCGCACACCGGGTCGTCAATCGCGCTCACGGTGTAGGGCGGCCGGCCCGGCGGCTCGTCGTTCTGGCTGTTCACGACGTAGAGGCGGCAGCCGTACCGGGCCGTTGATCCGCTACCGCTCCGACGAACCCACCGTGCTCGCCCATCCGATGCACGTGCCGGAGCCGGACGGCACCACGGCCGCACCGCCTGGAGCCGCCCTCGGGCCGCTGCTCGGACGGACCCGGGCGGCCGTGCTGCGGGCATTGCGCGAGCCGGCCACGACCACCGCGCTCGCCGAGCGGGTGCGGGTCTCCCTCGCGGCGGCGAGCCAGCACGCCGGGGTGCTGCGGAACGCCGGACTGGTGCACACCACCCGGACCGGCGCCTCCGTCCTGCACAGCCTCACCCCGCTCGGCTCGGCCCTGCTGGCGGGCGAACCCGCCGCGGGGCCGCGCCGACGCTCCTGAGGCGGCGCCGTACGCCCCTACGCCCGCCCGCCCACCGCGCCGGTGCGGTTGTCGTCCCCGTCCTCGGGAAGGCGGCAGACCCGCTCCAGGAAGAGCGCCGCGGCACAGACCGCGATGCCGGCGACCACCGCGGCGCCCGCGTAGATCGCCTGGTCGCGGCGGGGGTCGTTGTCCATCTGGTACATGGCGAGGAAGACGCATGTGCCGCCGTACACCCCCGAGACCACGGCGGCGACCAGGGCGCTGGCCTGACCGAAGACCACCGCGCGGGCGGCCAGGAGCGGATCCACGGGCTTGGCGCCCGGGCGCCGCTCGCGCTGGGCGCGCAGCCGCGAGCGCAACGACAGCGCCGTCGCCGCCAGAACCGCGGCGATCAGCGCCAGCACGATGGGCGCGGCCACGGGAACGCCCGGCAGGGTGCCGAACGAGTCCCACAGCTTCGCGCCCGCCCACGAGAGCACTCCGGCGACCGCGAACAGTCCGACCAGGGTCCTGATGCGCAGCGCCTTCACCGAGTGCTCGCTCCTCACATCACCATCGACGAACGTACCGACGGGATCGTAACGATTACTCCGGCAGCCTGAGTTCCACGTCGCCCCGGGCCCAGACGCTGTCCCGGCCCACATCCGCCAGCAGACCGGCCACCGGGCCCCGGTCCGGCAGCTCGGCCGCGGGGTCGATGTCGAGCCACGGGGCCAGGACGAAGGCCCGCTGGTGCGCCCGCGGGTGGGGCAGCGTCAGCTCCGGGTCGTCGGAGACGACGCCCTGGTAGGCGACGATGTCGACGTCGATGGTGCGCGGTCCCCAGCGCTCGGTGCGGGTCCTGGCGAAGGCGTCCTCGATCGCCCGGCCGCGCTCGAGCAGCGAGGACGGCGGCAGCGTCGTCCTGATCAGGACGACGGCGTTGAAGTAGTTCGGCTGCGAGCCCGGCTCGACGCCCCAGGGCTCCGTCTCGTACACCGGGGAGACCTTCTTGACCCGGACACCCGGGGTGTCCTCCAGGGCGTCCACGGCGCCCTGCAGCGTCTCCAGGCGGTTGCCGAGGTTGCTGCCCAGCGAGATGACGGCGACCTTCGGATTCTGCAGCGTCGAGTCCGCGGCGTCGACCTGCGCGACGACGGAGGCCGGGACCGGCTGCACGGTGGGGTCGTAGCTCACGGGCGCCTCCGGGTGATGGTGACGGATACATCGGTGAACGGGACGGTGATCGGGGCCTGCGGCTTGTGCACGGTCACCTCCACCTCCTGGACCAGGTCGTGCCCCAGCACCTGGTCGGCGATCCTCTGGGCCAGGGTCTCGATCAGGTCCACGGGCTCGCCCTCGACGACGGCCGTGACCTCCTCGGCCACGACGCCGTAGTGCACGGTCCTGGTCAGGTCGTCCGTGGCGGCGGCGGGAGCGGTGTCCAGGCCGAGGACCAGGTCCACGAAGAAGTCCTGGCCCTCGCGGCGCTCGTGCTCGAACACGCCGTGGTGGCCACGCGCCTTCAGGCCGCGCAGCGCGACACGATCCACCATTCACTCCCGCTGGTCGACGGACGGACGGACAGGCGGGCGCGGCCACCCGCCCGGCGGGAGGGGAGGGCCGCACCGCCCTTACTCGAATCTACCTTCGACCACCGACAGTCCCCAGCACCGGGCTGCGAGGCGGCCGACCGCAGCGCGCTTACCCGGGGACGGAACCGGTTACTCCGAGCTTCACCACTTCTTGCCGGTTCTTGCCACGAACGAGTGGCGACACGGCCTCAGGAAGCCCCCTCGCCGCCGTTGTCGGCGTCCCGAGCGGCGTCCTCGTCGATCCCCTCGGCCATCACCGGCGAGCCGTGGTGCACCCACAGCCGCCAGCCCTCCGGTGTGCGCCGAAACACATTGGTGGCGACCACTAGACCGCCCACGAGCGGGCCCATCTCGCCCTCCTCCTCGGCGGGGCCGCCGGTGAGGATGTTCTCGGTGCAGGTCACCAGGGCCGTGTCGCCGTCGACCGCCACCTCGACATCGGTCAGGAAGAACTGGATGTACTCGGTGTTGGCCATGATCAGCGCGTACGAGCGCATCACCTCGCGGCGCCCCCGCAGCACCGGCCAGCCCGGGTGCACCACGGACACCGTCTCCGCCAGCGGGCCGGTCAGCACCAGCTCCTCCAGCGCGTCCAGGTCGGAGCGCTCCACCGCGTCGTAGAAGGCCTGGTTCGCCTGCTCGACCTGCGCGGCCTCGGCCGTACGCGGCGTCATCGCGCCCCCTCCAGTGCCCGCGCGACCCGCACGGCGTCGGCGCTGTCGTGCACCTCGTGCACCCGGACCGCCCAGGCGCCGCGGCCCGCCACGATGGCGGTGACGGCGGCCGTCGCGGCGTCGCGCTCCCTGGCCGGGGGCGGATCGCCGCCCTCTCCGGCCAGCACCCGGCCGAGGAACCGCTTGCGGGAGGCCGCGATCAGCAGGGGGCGGCCCAGCGCCAGCAGGTCCTCGACGTGGGAGAGGAGGGTCAGGTCGTGCTCGGCGTTCTTCGCGAAGCCCAGCCCCGGGTCGAGGATGATCCGCTCCGGGTCGATGCCGCCCGCCACCGCGTGCTCGTAACCGCGCCGCAGCTCGGCGGTGACCTCGCCCACCACGTCCCCGTAGACCGCCCGGTTGTTCATGTCGATGCTCTGGCCGCGCCAGTGCATCACGATGAACGGGCTGCCCGTCGCCGCGACGACGGGGATCATCGCCGGGTCCGCCTGGCCGCCGCTCACGTCGTTGACCAGGGCCGCACCCGCCTCGACGGCCTTCTCCGCGACCGTGGCCCGCATCGTGTCCACACTGACCACGACCCCGGCCCTGGCCAGCTCCCGGACGACCGGGACGACCCGGCGCAGTTCCTCCGCCTCGTCCACCCGCGCCGCCCCGGGACGGGTCGACTCGCCACCGACGTCCACCAGGTCGGCGCCGGCCGCGACGAGGTCCAGGCCGTGCTTCACCGCCAGCTCGGTGTCGAACCACTCGCCGCCGTCGGAGAACGAGTCGGGGGTGACGTTGACCACGCCCATGACCGCGCACCGGTCCCAGGACGGCAATCCGGCCACGTGGCCGCGCATCGTACGCATGGACTCAGCCTAGAGCCGGCCGCGCGGCGCGGGCGCAGAGAGGGCCCGGGCGGGGGGCCGGGGTGAGCGCGGGGCCGCCCCATGACGGGACCCCCGGCCCCGCCGGCTCACTGGGCCATGATCAGGCTCATCGCCTCGGCGCGGGTCGCGGAGTCGCGCAGCTGCCCCCGCACCGCCGACGTGATGGTCTTCGCGCCGGGCTTGCGGACCCCGCGCATCGTCATGCACATGTGCTCGCACTCGATGACCACGATCACGCCGCGCGGTTCGAGTATCCGCATCAGCGAGTCGGCGATCTGCGTGGTCAGCCGCTCCTGCACCTGCGGGCGGCGGGCGAAGACGTCGACCAGGCGGGCCAGCTTCGACAGGCCGGTGATCTTGCCGTCCGCGGAGGGGATGTAGCCGACGTGGGCGACGCCCACGAACGGCACCAGGTGGTGCTCGCAGCTCGACAGCACCTCGATGTCCTTGACCAGCACCATCTCGTCGTGGCCGAGGTCGAAGGTGGTCGTCAGGACGTCCTCGGGCTGCTGGTAGAGCCCCGCGAAGATCTCCCGGTACGCCCGTGCCACGCGCGCGGGGGTCTCCCGCAGACCCTCCCGGTCCGGGTCCTCCCCGACCGCGATCAGCAGCTCACGGACCGCGTTCTCGGCACGCTTCTCGTCGAACTCGCCGACGGGACGAAGCTCGCCCTCAAGGGTCACCGGGTCGGTCATGTGTGCCTCGTTCCTCAGACGTGCCGAATGCGTCTCCGCGCGAACCGCGGAAACGCAGCGCCCCCCAGGATAGGAAACCCGGGGGGCGCGGCACGCATTCCGTTGTCCGTGACCAAGGCCACGTCGAGGCTGTCAGGCCTCGGGGTTCGGCTCCTCGGGGAGCTCCACCGTCTCGGCGGGCTTGCTCAGCGACGCCGTGGCGCTGCCGTTGGCCGTCGGCTGGGTGCCGTTGGTCAGGGCGAGCTCACGGGGCGAGAGCACCGGCGGGCGGGTCGACGGCGTGCGCCGCGAGGAACCCGTCCAGGCCGGACGCGGCGGACGCTTGACGATCGGCTTGAAGATCTCGGCGATCTCCTCCTTGTTCAGGGTCTCCTTCTCCAGGAGCGCCAGAACCAGGTTGTCGAGGACGTCGCGGTTCTCGACGAGGATCTCCCACGCCTCGTTGTGCGCGGTCTCGATGAGCTTCTTGACCTCTTCGTCGACGAGCCCGGCGACCTCTTCCGAGTAGTCCCGCTGGTGGGACATCTCGCGGCCGAGGAAGGGCTCCCCGTCGCTGGTGCCGAACTTGATCGCGCCCAGCCGCTCCGTCATGCCGTACTGGGTCACCATCGCGCGGGCCGTGGCAGTGGCCTTCTCGATGTCGTCCGCGGCACCGGTGGTCGGGTCGTGGAAGACCAGCTCCTCCGCCGCGCGGCCGCCCATCGTCATGGCGAGCCGGTCGAGCATCTCGTTGCGGGTGGTCGAGTACTTGTCCTCGTCCGGCAGGACCATCGTGTAACCGAGGGCGCGGCCGCGGGACAGGATCGTGATCTTGTGGACCGGGTCGCTGTTGGGAGAAGCCGCGGCGACCAGGGCGTGACCGCCCTCGTGGTACGCCGTGATCTTCTTCTCCTTGTCGGACATGATCCGGGTGCGCTTCTGCGGGCCGGCCACGACGCGGTCGATGGCCTCGTCCAGCATCGCGTTGTCGACCAGCTTCTTGTCGCTGCGCGCGGTCAGCAGCGCCGCCTCGTTGAGGACGTTCGCCAGGTCCGCACCGGTGAAGCCGGGGGTGCGGCGGGCGACGGCCTTGAGGTCGACGTCCGGGGCGACGGGCTTGCCCTTCTGGTGGACCTTGAGGATCTCCAGGCGGCCCTGCAGGTCGGGGCGGTCGACGGCGATCTGCCGGTCGAAGCGGCCCGGGCGCAGCAGCGCCGGGTCCAGGATGTCCGGGCGGTTGGTGGCGGCGATCAGGATGACGCCGCCCTTGACGTCGAAGCCGTCCATCTCGACCAGCAGCTGGTTGAGCGTCTGCTCGCGCTCGTCGTGGCCGCCGCCGAGGCCCGCGCCGCGGTGCCGGCCCACGGCGTCGATCTCGTCGACGAAGACGATGGCCGGGGCGTTCGCCTTGGCCTGCTCGAACAGGTCGCGGACACGCGAGGCGCCCACACCCACGAACATCTCGACGAAGTCGGAACCGGAGATCGAGTAGAACGGGACGCCCGCCTCGCCGGCGACGGCGCGCGCAAGCAGGGTCTTGCCCGTTCCGGGCGGGCCGTAGAGCAGCACACCCTTGGGGATCTTGGCGCCGACGGCCTGGAACTTCGCCGGCTCCTGCAGGAACTCCTTGATCTCCTGGAGCTCCTCGACGGCCTCGTCCGAGCCCGCGACGTCCGCGAAGGTGGTCTTCGGGGTGTCCTTGGTGATCAGCTTGGCCTTGGACTTCCCGAAGTTCATCACTCGGGAGCCGCCGCCCTGCATCTGGTTCATCAGGAACAGGAAGACCACGACGATGAGGACGAAGGGCAGCAGCGACAGCAGGATGCCGACGAAGGCGTTCTGCTTCGAGGGCGCGACGGTGTAGCCGTCGGGCAGCGTGCTCTTGTCGCCGTCGTCGACCTTGCTCTGCAGGACCTTGGCCACCTCGACGCCCTGGTCGCCGATGTAGCTCGCCTTGATCTTCGAGCCCAGGTCCTCGCCGCCGATCTTGGCGCCGTCCTTGAGCTCGACCTTGATCGTGTTCTCGTCGCCGGTGGTCAGCTCGGCGGACTTGGCCTGGTTGCTGTTGATCGCCTCAATGGCCTGGCCGGTGTCCACCGTCTTGTAGCCACCGGACGAACCGACGACCTGCATCAATACGACCACGGCGAGGACAGCCAGCACGATCCACATGACTGGCCCACGGAAATAGCGCTTCACGTCCATCCATGCGGGGCGATCACGCCCCGTCCCTCCTGCCACAGTGAGGCACGACGGCCTGGGGGCCGCCGGTGCATCCGGTGTATGAACCGACCTTCGGACGGTACCCCAGCATTGTCACCCGAAGTCGCCGGAGACCGTAAACAAACAGCGTTACCACCCTCCAACGCTGCGGAGGGCGCAGGGGTTCCCGGCGCCTCAGCCGCCGTACACGTGCGGCGCAAGGGTGCCGATGAACGGCAGGTTCCGGTACTTCTCCGCGAAGTCCAGGCCGTACCCGACCACGAACTCGTTGGGGATGTCGAAGCCGACGTACTTCACGTCGATCTCGACCTTGGCGGCCTCCGGCTTGCGCAGCAGCGTGCAGACCTCGAGCGAGGCCGGCCGGCGCGAGCCGAGGTTGCTGATCAGCCAGGACAGCGTCAGGCCGGAGTCGATGATGTCCTCGACGATCAGCACGTCCCGGCCTGCGATGTCGGTGTCCAGGTCCTTGAGGATCCGCACGACACCCGAGGACTTGGTCCCCGCGCCGTAGGAGGACACCGCCATCCAGTCCATGGTGACCTGGGAGGACAGGGAACGCGCGAGGTCGGCCATCACCATGACGGCGCCCTTGAGCACGCCGACGATCAGCAGGTCCTTGCCCTGGTAGTCCTTGTCGATCTGCGCAGCCAGCTCCGCCAGCTTCGCGTCGATCTCTTCCTTGGAGATGAGCACCTTCTCGAGGTCGGTGCCCATGTCGTTCTCGTTCACCCGTACTACTTCCGGCTCGGTCTACAGGGCCTGGAAGAACAGTCTGCCATTCCGCCGGCCGACGACGACGCCGCCCGGCAGGTTGAGCGGCTTCTGCCCTCGCCACCCGGTGAGCAGGCGGTCCGTCTCCTCGATGTGCCGGGCGAAGAGCGAACCGGCGGGTGAGCCCGCCGCGAGGGCCGCTCGGCGCAGCACCCGGCGGCGCACGGCGGCGGGAAGGGTCAGCAGCCGGTCGACGTCCAGTCCGCCGTCGGCGTCGGCGGCCGTCCGCTCGGCCTGGGCCGCCCACTGGTCGAGGGCGTCGGCGTCGTCACGGGAGAGCTGGGCGGTACGGGCCAGCGCCTCCACGACGCCCTTGCCGAGGGACTTCTCCAGCACCGGCAGCGCCTCGTGGCGGACCCGGGAGCGGGTGTAGGCGGGATCGCGGTTGTGCGGGTCCTCCCACACGTCGATGCCCTGCACGAGGCAGGCCTTGCGGACGGTGTCCCGGTCCAGCAGCAGGAAGGGGCGGCGGTAGCGCCCATTGACGGCGGGCATGCCGGACAACGACCGGATGCCCGATCCGCGGGCCAGCCCGAGCAGCACCGTCTCGGCCTGGTCGTCACGGGTGTGCCCGAGCAGTACGGCGGAGGCGCCGGCGCGCTCGGCGACGGCGTCGAGCGCCGCGTAGCGCGCGTCGCGGGCGGCGGCTTCCGGACCGCCCTGGCGGCCCACGGTGACCGCGACGGCGTGCACCGGGTCGAGCCCGAGGCCGCGCAGGCGGTCGGCGACGTCGACGGCACGGGCCGCCGAGCCCTCCTGCAGGCCGTGGTCGACGGTGACACCGCCGGCCCGGACACCGAGCTTGGGCGCTTCGAAGGCGAGGGCGGTGGCGAGGGCCATCGAGTCGGCTCCGCCGCTGCAGGCGGCCAGCACGAGCGGGCTGCCGCCGGGTCGGTCGGTCAGGACGTCGTGGAGTGCGCGGCGGACCGCCAGGCGTATCGCCGCGACCGCGGGGTGGGGACCCATGTCCGGTTTCCCTCCTGGAGAGGCTGGGGGAGGCGTCAGGACGGTGAAGATGACGCAGGGTAGCTAGATGGTGACAGAAGGCGTGCGATACTCGAGCATCGCACGCCTACCCTGCGCCCACGGTCCCTCGGACGGGTGAACCGGAGGGCTCCGGGGCCACGATGACCCCGGGCTCCCCTCAGCTTTCGGTACGCCCGTGGACCCGTGCGACCCAGTCCGCGGGTTTGGCGATCTCCTGCTTGGTCGGGAGCGTGTTGGGCGAGGTCCAGATCCGGTTGAAGCCGTCCATCCCGGCCTCGTCCACCACGGCCCGCACGAAGCGCTCGCCGTCACGGTACTGCCGCAGCTTGGCGTCCAGGCCCAGGAGCTTGCGCAGGGCCATGTCCAGCCGCCCGGCGCCGCTCTGCCTGCGGCGCTGGAACTTCTCGCGGATCTCCGCGACGGAGGGCACGACGTCCGGACCCACGCCGTCCATGACGTAGTCGGCGTGCCCCTCCAGCAGCGACATGACCGCGGTCAGCCGCGACAGGATCTCCCGCTGGTCCGGGGTCTGCACCAGGTCGATCAGACTGCGGCCCTCGCCGCCGTCCGCGTCGACCGCGGCCTCCTCCGTGTCGGGCCTGCCGCCGGAGGCGAACGTCTGGAACGCCTCGCGCAGCCGCTCGATCAGCGTCGAGGGGTCGATCTCCGTCTCGGCGAGGAAGGCCTGGACCTCCTGCTCGATGTGGTCCCGCAGCCACGGCACGGCCGTGAACTGGGTGCGGTGGGTCTCCTCGTGCAGGCAGACCCACAGCCGGAAGTCATGCGGGTCGACGTCGAGTTCGCGCTCCACGTGGACGATGTTGGGCGCCACGAGCAGGAGCCGCCCGGTGCGCGGCTCGCCGGCGCCGGGCGCGGCGGGACCGGCCGGCATGTCGCGGGTCGCGGGGGCGAAGGTCTCGTACTGACCCAGTACGCGCGAGGCCAGGAAGCTCAGCAGCATCCCGACCTCGACCCCGGTCACCTTGCCGCCGACGGAGCCCAGCACGGCGCCGCCGGGGCCGCCCGGCTTGCGGGCCTGCATCTTGTCCAGCAGCGGCTTCAGCACCTCGCGGAAGCCGGCGACGTTGGCCTTGACCCACCCGGGGCGGTCCACGATGAGCACCGGGGTCCCGGCGTCGGCCGGGTCCTCCTGATCGCCGAACATCCTGGTGAAGGTCCGGACGTGCGCCTCGGACTCCTTTGCGTGCCGCCGCAGCTCCGCCACCACCGCGCGCGCCTCGTCCCGGCTGACCTCCGGGCCGGGCCGCACGAGGCGGGTCGCGGTCGCGACCGCGAGGTTCCAGTCGACCATCTCCGCACCACCGATGCTCGTCATTCCTTCACGGTACGTGCTCGGCCCCCGCGACGGGAGCGTTCCCCGCCCGCGGCACGGGTTCCGGCCACCGGAAAGGCACCCGGTCCGGCGCCTGAACATCCGCCGCACACCCGCCGCACCGCGCCGACCTGCCCCGTACCGCCGCCCTCCTCATCCGCTGCCGGCGCTGTGCGCCCGAAGGGCGCGAGACGGCGGGACGACCCCTCACCTCCTCCCGAGCCCGAACGCCGCGGCATCGCCACGTCGCGCGTCGCCGACCGCACTACGTGCGGCAGCCGCACGTGGCGAGTTCGGCGGCGAGGCGGTCGAGGGCGGACTGCGCGGCCACGGGGTCGGTCGTGCCGTTGGTCAGGAAGGCGAACGTGAGCAGCCGGCCGTCCGCGTCCACCACCGTCCCGGCGAGTGCGTTGACCCCGGTCAGCGTCCCCGTCTTCGCACGCACGAGGCCCGCGCCCCGGCCCGCGGAGGTGAAGCGTTCCCGCAGGGACCCGGTGAAGCCGGCGACCGGCAGTCCGGTCAGGACGGGGCGCAGCTCCGGGTGGTCCGGGTCGGCCGCCAGGGCCAGCAGTTGCGCCAGCTGCTCCGCCGTGAGGTGGTCGGCGCGGTTGAGACCGCTGCCGTCCGTGAAACGGGCTCCCTCGAGCGGGAGGCCGAGCTCGCGGAGCGTGGAGCCGATGGCCTTGGCGCCTCCGGAGAAGGACCCCGGGCGGCCCGCGGCGAGGGCGGTGTGCCGGGCGAGCGCCTCGGCGATGTCGTTGTCGCTGTTGGTGAGCATGCGCTCGACCAGGTCGGCCAGCGGCGCGGAGCGCACCTCCGCCAGCCGGTCGGCCGCGGACGCGTCCGTAGGCGCCTTGCCGGCCTTCGCCGCGCCGACGACCGTGATGCCCTGCTTGCCCAGCAGGTCCGCGAAGGTCGCCGCGGCCTCGGCCGACGGGTCCCACTGGCGGGCCGCCGGGCCCTTGGTGCTCCGGCCGTCGCTGCGGCCCTCGTCGGCCATCAGGGCGGCGACCGGCGCGATGTTCTCGTTGATCCCGATGGGATGGACGGCCGGGCCGGTGAAGAGCGAGGTGTCGTAGCC
The DNA here is from genome assembly GCF_057707665.1 of Actinacidiphila sp. bgisy167. Classification (NCBI taxonomy): domain Bacteria; kingdom Bacillati; phylum Actinomycetota; class Actinomycetes; order Kitasatosporales; family Streptomycetaceae; genus Actinacidiphila; species Actinacidiphila sp. bgisy167. The sequence goes on from NZ_JBYIQP010000019.1 coordinate 27,740, forward strand.
GAGCCGTACGGAGCGGACGCCCTCGGCGCGCAGCGCGCGGGCGGTGTCGGAGGCGAGGGTGCGCAGCGAGGCCGCTCTCCAGCCGCCGCCGGGCTTCGCCCGGGCGGTGAGGGTGGGGTCGCCGCCGCCGACCAGGACGACGCGGTCCTTGCCCGCGGCGACCACGGAGGTGGTGAGCCGGTGGTCGGGCCCGAGCAGCGACAGGGCCGCGACGGCCGTGGCGACCTTCGTGGTGGAGGCGGGGACGGCGGGTGTGCCGTTTCCCTGCCCCCACACCGTCCGGCCCGAGACGGCGTCGACGACGGCGCCCGTCGTCAGCGCGCCGAGCGCGCGGTCGTCGAGCAGCGGGCCGAGCCGCCCGGACAGTCCGGCCCTGGTCGGCGCCGGCGCGCTCTGCGGCCCGGAGACGGCGGCGAGCACCTCGGGAGCGGCGGGCGGCACCGGAGCGACCGCCCCGTCGCGGCCTCCCGGCCCGCCCTTGTTGAGGGCACGGGCCTGCTTCCCCTGACCGTCCCGGGAGGCGGCGATCGCCCGTTCAGCCGTACGCTGACCTGACTCCCACGGTCCCGCCGCGGCCACGGCCGTCAGCGCCACGGCGAATCCCGCGGCGGCAGATCCTGCCACCACCTGCCAGTTCTTCGTGACGGGCACCCGGGACCAGCCCCTTTCGCGACCACACACAAGCGTGGGAGACACTTAATCACCAGAAGTATGTGCTGATCATGGAGGACAGGCTGTGCTCGAGTTCGACGTAACGATCGAGATCCCGAAGGGTTCCCGCAACAAGTACGAGGTGGACCACGAGACCGGTCGTATCCGCCTGGACCGGCACCTGTTCACCTCGACGGTCTACCCCGCCGACTACGGCTTCGTGGAGAACACCCTGGGCGAGGACGGCGACCCGCTGGACGCGCTGGTGCTGCTCGACGAGCCGACCTTCCCCGGTGTCCTCGTGCGCTGCCGCGCGATCGGCATGTTCCGCATGACGGACGAGGCCGGCGGCGACGACAAGCTGCTGTGCGTGCCCGCCGCGGACCCCCGGGTCGAGCACCTGCGTGACATCCACCACGTCTCCGAGTTCGACCGGCTGGAGATCCAGCACTTCTTCGAGGTCTACAAGGACCTGGAGCCCGGCAAGTCCGTCGAGGGCGCCAACTGGGTGGGCCGCGCCGAGGCGGAGGCCGAGATCGAGGCGTCCTACAAGCGCCTGAAGGAGCACGGCGGTCACTGACCCCTTCCGGCCGGGCCGCCGATCGGACGGCGGCCCGCCGGTCGGCGACCCGTAGCGGACGAGCGAGGCTCCCCCGCGGACGAGCGAGACGGCTGACGTCTCGACTCCCGTGCCGGGGAGCCTCGCTGTTCGCGCGTCCTGCCGCTTCGGCCTGCCCCGCGCGCTGCGCGCACGCCCTTCCCGGGAGGGCCGTCCTCGCGGGGCTGCCGCCTCACCCGCAGGCGTCGAGGAGTTCGGCCAGTGCGCCGTGCAGGGCGGCGGCGAGCGCGTCGGCGTCCGGCAGCGACCCGGCGTCCGCGAGCAGCCCGATGTGGACCCGGCGGCGGTACGTGGAGCAGGCGACCGCGAGGGACTGGCCGCGCGCGAGCGGGGCGATCGGGTAGAGCTCCGTCATGCGGCAGCCGTCGAGCGAGAGCGGCACGTCGAGCATCGGCACATTGGTGACCAGCACGTCGAACAGCAGCCGCGCCGAGGCCGCGAGCAGTGGGGCGGCGAAGCGGTGCGCGAGCGGCGGCACGCTGTCGGCCAGCAGCGCCACGGCGCCCGGACCGGTGTCGGGCCCGGCGTCCTTGTTGCGGTCCATGCCCGCGCGCACGTCGCGCAGCCTGGCGAGCGGGTCGGGCTCGCCGACCGGCAGGCGCAGCAGGTAGCCGGAGATGCTGTTGCCCCGGCCGCCGCGCACGCCCCTGCGGCGGCGCCGCGCCACCGGGATCAGGGCGCGCGGTCCGGGGCCCGCCGGGTCGTCGCCACGGGCCTCCATCCAGTGCCGCAGCGCGCCGGCCACGACGGCCATGACGACGTCGTTGACGGTGCCTCCGCTGGTCTTGCGGACGTGATGCAGGTCGTCGACGTCGAGGGAGGCGGTGGCGAAGCGGCGCTCGGCGCCGCCGGGCGTCCAGGCCGCGCCCAGCGCGGCGGGCCCGCCGGGGTCGAGGGACGCGCGCAGCACGGCCGACCCGATGCCCAGGACGCGCCCGGCCTCGCGCACCCGCTCCGGCAGGGAGGCGACGACCTGCCGGGGATCGGGCAGCGGCAGCGCGGGCAGGTGGCTGCCGGGGCTCGGGCCGCGGTCCGCGGCGGAGCGACTCGCGGCGGAGGGGGCGGCCCGGGTCGGCGCGGGGTCGCGGGCCCCCTGGTCGAGCAGCGCGGCTCCGAACTCCACGGCGCGCAGTCCGTCGGCGAGGGCGTGGTGCAGCTTGACCAGGACACGGAAGGGCGCGTCGGGGGCGCCCTCGATGACGTAGACCTCCCACGGCGGCCGGTGCCGGTCCATCGGCCGGGCCATCAGTTCCGCGACGGCGGCCCGGTCGTCGGCGCTCCGTACCGCGTGGACGTGGTGCCGCGCGTCGAAGGACGCGTCCGCCGCCCAGGCTGCGCCTCCCACGCCGTACCAGACGTCCTTCACGCGCTGCCGCATCCGCGGTACGGCCTCGGCACGGGCGGTGAGCAGCGCGGCGAGCCCGTCGGCGTCCACCGCACGCTCCGGATCGCGGTCGAAGACGGCCACGGCGCCCAGGTGCATGGGGTGGCCTGGCGAGTCCAGGTTCCAGAAGGCGAGGTCCAGCGGGCTCAGGTGCTCGTCAGCCAAGGCTTCATGCCTCCGAAAGGTCGGGGTTTGCCCCGGAACGGACTCCAGTTGATGAAGTGAAACCCCTAAAACCGATTACAGTCAACTACGACCACGATACGGACAGTTAACATCAGGTTGCCCGCGCGGCCGCCGGACGGCGAGGCGGCGCGGTCCGGAAGGCTCAGAAACCGCGCGTCCGCTTGGCCGCCGCGCGGCGTCGTGCCTGGTGGGCGCCACCGGGCAGCCTGATGAACAGCCGCGCGATCTCCCCTCCCAGGTTCACCCCGATGGCCACGGCGAGCGCCAGCGCCGCCGCCTTCGTCAGCGAGGTGAATCCCTGATCCAGGTGACCTCGGGTCAGCCCGAGGAGTCCGAAGTACGTCGCGGAGCCCGGCAGCAGCGGGCCGATGGCCGCCGTGACGTACGGCAGCGCGGAGGCCCGGCGATAGCGGGAGAGCACCTGGCTGAGGAGGCCCACCACGCCGGCGGCGACCGCGGTGGCCGCGACCGGCGACATGCCGACGCCGATCCTGTCCTGGTGCAGCGCCGCGTAGACCGTCCACGCGACACCGCCGCCCAGCGCGGCGACCGCCAGCACGCCGCGCTCGCACTGGAGCAGCACGGCGAAGGCGAGGCTGAGCACCATCGCGGCCGCCAGTTGCACCGGCGGGTTCTCGTAGGCCCGGAAGCCCTTGTCGGGGTCGAGCTGAGCGCCCAGGCTGACCCCGGCGTACAGAACCAGCGTCACGCCGACGACGATGCCGGTGAAGAGGTACATCACCTCCAGCAGTCGCGCGGAGGCGGTGATGTAGAAGCCGGTCAGGCCGTCCTGCACGGCCGACACCAGGGGCCGCCCGGGGATCAGGGCGAAGAGCCCACCGGTGATGACCGCGGACGCCTGCAGGGTGCCCGCACCGGGCAGGTACTGGCCGTAGCGGGCGACGAGCACCCCCATCACGGCGGCGGGCATCGCGGCGGCGACGAACTGGTAGAACTCCGGCAGCCCCCGGCCGGAGCACAGCCAGGCCAGCCGGTCGCCCAGCATCGCGCCGAGCGCCGCGATCACGAAGGCCAGCGGACCGCCGCCGCCGACGAGCACGCTGCCCGCGCCCGCCAGGAGCCCGGCCGCCAGGGTCAGCAGCCAGCCCGGGTACGGGTGCCGGTTGCGGCGTATCCCGGCGAGCCGCCGGTAGGCGTCCTCCAGGCTGAGATCCGCCGCGGTGATGTCGTTGATCAGCCGGAAGACGGCCGCGAGACGGGTGTAGTCGGTGGCCCGGCGGCGCACCGTGCGGTTGGCGGTGACCGGCGCGTCCACCAGCGAGGGCTGGTAGGAGATGCTCAGCAGGGTGAAGGTCACGGTCGGCTCGACCCGCCCGAGCCCGTAGGCGTGCGTCACACCGAGCATCGCCGCCTCGACGTCCTCCGCTCCCTCGCCGCCGGCCAGCAGCAGCTCACCGATGCGCAGCGCCAGGTCGAGCACGCGCGGGATCGGCGGGCCGGCCTCCGCCTCCGGCCGCCGGGCCGGCTGCTCGGGGGCGGGACGCTCGCCGACGGGCATGCGCAGCATCGTGCGCATGCGGTCGGGCCAGGGGGTCTCCTTGGAGAGTCTGACGATGGGGATGCCGTCGGGCGGCGTGAAGGCCGGGTGGGACAGCTGCGGGGAGGTCCGTGCCCCCGGGCGGGAGAAGGCGGAACCCCGCGGTTCGGTTCTGGGCAGCTCCACTCCCAGGGGCGCGGTGAACTCCGAGCCGCTTGTCTGCTGCTCGGGCTCCTCGGGATGCGCCACACGTCCTCCTTTCGGCATGTGATCGGGTGCGGGCGTGCCGAGGGGAAGGGCTCGGCGGCCCTCCCCCTCGGCTCAGCGGCGACTGCCCGGTCCCCGTCCGCTAACGGCGGTTCGCGCGGTGCCGCCCGCCGGTGCCGCGCTGGAGCGGCGGCGGGCCGGCCTCGCCCTCGGGCGCGGCCTCGAAGTCGGACGCCCGGGACGGCGCGGCCTTCCGGGAGGCGGCGCGGGCCCGCAGGAACTCGATGGCGATCGGGACGACCGAGAGCAGCACGATGCCGACGAGGATCAGCTCGATGTGCGTGCGGACGAACTCGATCTGGCCCAGCCAGTAGCCGAGCAGGGTGACGCCGGCGCCCCACAGCAGGCCGCCGACGATGTTGTACGTCACGAAGACGCGGTAGTTCATGCGGCTGACGCCGGCGATGATCGGGGTGAAGGTCCGCACGATGGGGACGAAGCGGGCGAGCACGATCGACTTGGCACCGTGCCGCTCGAAGAACTCGTGGGCCTTCTCGACGTTCTCCTGCTTGAAGAGCTTGGAGTCCGGACGCCGGAAGAGCGCGGGCCCGACCTTGCGGCCGAAGAGGTAGCCCACCTGGTCGCCGGCGATCGCCGCGAGCACGACCAGCAGGCACACCGCCCAGATCGGCCAGTCCAGCTTGCCGCCCGCGACCAGCAGGCCACCGGTGAAGAGCAGGGAGTCACCCGGCAGGAAGAAGCCGATGAGCAGACCCGACTCGGCGAAGACGATCGCCAGCAGGCCGATGAGGCCCGCGGACGAGATGAGGTAATCGGGGTCGAGCCATTGCGGGCCCAGGGCGAGAGTCGTCACGCGCCAAAAGTACCAACGCGATCGCGACCGAACGGTTCCCCGACCGGGAACGATCGGCTACGGCCCTTTTGGGCACGTCAACGCGCACCATCGAGCACCGTCCGCCACTCCCGCACCGCCTCCGTCCGCACTGCGGCCGTCCGCCACGACGCCAGACCGCGCGGGAGCGCGGCGGAGGGACGACGATGCCGGTATGGGTATCGACGAGTACGGCGGCGGACAGTCGGCCCGGTCCGCCGTCCTGGTGGTCACGACGAACGATGTGCCGGGCTACCGGGTGGAGCGGGTCATCGGCGAGGTCTTCGGCCTCACCGTGCGCTCCCGCCACCTGGGCAGCCAGATCGGCGCGGGCCTGAAGTCCCTGATCGGCGGCGAGCTGAAGGGACTCACCAAGACCCTGGCCCAGACCCGCACCGAGGCGATGGAGCGGCTGGTGGAGCAGGCGCAGTCGCGCGGCGCCAACGCGGTGCTGATGATGCGCTTCGACGTCAGCGAGGCGGCCGACGTGGGCACCGAGGTGTGCGCCTACGGCACGGCGGCGGTGATCACACCCCGGCACGCCTAGCGTTGGCCATGATCGCGTCGTGCACGTACTGGGCGGTGCCCGGCGCGATCGACTCGTAGTAGGCGTTGAAGCGCGGGTCGGCCAGGTACATCCCGGCGAGACCGGTGTGGATCTCGTAGGAGCAGTCGTAGTAGTGGTCCACGATGAAGCGCCGGTGCTCCTCGGCCAGGTCCATCGCGGCCTCGCCGTCGGCCGGGGCGCCGGACTCGCGGAGCGCGACCAGCCGGGCGCTCCAGTCGTCCTGCGCGGCCTTGATCCGCAACCAGTCCTCCTTGGTGTAGGAGGCGGCCCGGCGCTGCGACTGCTCGTACGCCGTGGTGTTCCCCCAGCGCTCCCTGGTCTCCTCGGCGTGCCGGTCGGGGTCGTAGTCCCCGAAGACCTCGAACTTCTCCTCGGGCGTGAGGTTGATGCCCATCGTGCGTGCCTCCATGGCTCGTTGGACGGCGTCGGCCATCTCCGTCAGCTTCCCGATGCGCGCGCTCAGCAGCTCGTGCTGGCGCCGCAGGTGCTCCCGCGGGTCCGCGTCCGGGTCGTCGAGGAGGACCGCCACCTGCTCCAGGGGGAAGCCGAGCTCCCGGTAGAAGAGGATCTGCTGCAGCCGGTCGAGGTCGGCGTCGCTGTAGCGCCGGTGGCCCGCGTGGCTGCGGGCGCTCGGCGAGAGCAGCCCGATCTCGTCGTAGTGGTGCAGCGTGCGGACGGTCACGCCGGCGAAACCCGCCACCTGCCCGACCGGGTAGCCCGTGCTCGCGTTCATGACCACACCCTGAAGCCTCACGCCGCGTGAGGTGCAAGTGCCATATTGATGCGCGTGCTGGGAATCACCGACCTGCCGACGTATGTGCTGGGCACCGTCCTGATCGTGCTGCTGCCCGGGCCGAACTCGCTGTACACGCTCTCCGTCGCGGCGCGCCGCGGCGTCCGGACGGGGTACCGCGCGGCCATGGGCGTCTTCCTCGGTGACACCGTCCTGATGACCGCCTCTGCGGCGGGCGTGGCCGGGCTGCTCGAGGCCAACGCCGTGCTCTTCGGCATCGTGAAGTACGCCGGCGCCGGCTACCTGGCGTGGATCGCGTTCGGGATGGCGCGGGCCGCCTGGGGCATGTGGCGGTCGCGGAGCGCGGAGCCGGCGGCCTCAGCGACGGCCGATGAGGCGGGGGACGCCGAGCGGCCGTTCCGGCGGGCACTGGTGATCAGCCTGCTCAACCCCAAGGCGATCCTGTTCTTCATCTCCTTCTTCGTGCAGTTCGTGGACCCCGCCTACGCGCACCGCGCGCTGTCCTTCCTTGCACTGGGCGCCATCGCGCAGCTCTTCAGCTTCTGCTACCTGACGCTGCTGATCTTCGGCGGCACCCGCCTGGCCGCCCAGTTCCGCCGTCGCAAGCGCCTGGCGGCGGGGCTGACCTCCGGTGCCGCGGCGCTCTTCCTCGGCTTCGCGGCCAAGCTGTCGCTGTCCTCTGCGGGCTGACCGGCGCTCCCTGAAGCCCCCGCCGCCGACCCGCCGCCGACCTGCCGGTGACGGATTCCGCCCGTATCGTGACGTTATGTCGCTACACAAGGGTGCCGAAGGCCTTCCGAAACTCGCCGTGAACCCCTTCTACGCCGGGGCCGACCCGGTCGCCGGAATGCGCGAGGCGCCGCCGAAGCACCGGCTCCCGGACGGCCCGATGACGCCCGGCACGGCGTACCAGCTCGTCCACGACGAGCTGATGCTCGACGGCAACGCCCGGCTCAACCTGGCCACCTTCGTCACCACGTGGATGGAGCCGGAGGCCGGGGTGCTGATGGGCGAGTGCCTCGACAAGAACATGATCGACAAGGACGAGTACCCGCGCACCGCGGAACTGGAGCGGCGGTGCGTGTCGATGCTCGCCGACCTGTGGCACGCGCCCGATCCGGAGAGCGCCGTCGGCTGCTCCACCACCGGCTCCTCCGAGGCCTGCATGCTCGCCGGGATGGCCCTGAAGCGCCGCTGGGCGAAGCGCGCCGGGGACGGCGCCGCCCGCGCCTCCCTCACGCGCCGCCTGACCAGGCGCGCCGGCGGCGGACGCCATCCCGGCAGTGCCCGGCCCAACCTGGTCATGGGCGGCAACGTGCAGGTGTGCTGGGAGAAGTTCTGCGACTACTGGGAGGTCGAGCCGCGCCTGGTGCCGATGGAGGGCGAGCGGCTGCACCTGGAGGCGGACGCCGCCGTCGCGCTGTGCGACGAGAACACCATCGGCGTCGTGACCGTCCTCGGCTCGACCTTCGACGGCTCGTACGAGCCCGTGGCCGAGGTCTGCGCCGCCCTCGACGCCCTGCAGGAGCGGACCGGACTCGACATCCCCGTCCACGTCGACGGTGCCTCCGGGGCGATGATCGCCCCCTTCCTCGACGAGGACCTGGTCTGGGACTTCCGGCTGCCGCGGGTGGCGTCCATCAACACCTCCGGGCACAAGTACGGGCTGGTCTACCCCGGCGTCGGCTGGGCGCTGTGGCGGGACACCGAGGCGCTGCCCGAGGAATTGGTCTTCCGGGTCAACTACCTCGGCGGCGACATGCCGACCTTTGCCCTCAACTTCTCCCGGCCGGGCGCCCAGGTCGTCGCCCAGTACTACACCTTCCTCAGGCTGGGTCGGGACGGCTACCGCACCGTCCAGCAGACCGCCCGCGACGTGGCCACCTACCTGGCCGCGCGGATCGAGGACCTGGGGGACTTCCGGCTGATCACCCGCGGCGACCAGCTCCCGGTCTTCGCCTTCACCACCGCCGACCACGTCACCGCGTACGACGTCTTCGACGTCTCCCGGCGGGTGCGCGAGCGGGGCTGGCAGGTCCCCGCCTACACCTACCCGCCGGACCGCGAGGACCTGGCGGTGCTGCGCATCGTGGTCCGCAACGGCTTCTCCGAGGACCTCGCCGACCTCTTCCTCGCCGACCTGGAGCGCCTCCTCCCCCAGTTGCGGGCCCAGGAGCACCCGCTCCACCCGCCCGGCGAGGCGCCCACCGCCTTCCACCACTGAGCGGCCCGCCGCCCACCGGCTCCGGTGGACGCCGCGCGTCGAGGCCGGTACGGGCGAGGGCGGGGGCAGGCCGGTCGCCCGGCCCACCCCCGCCTCGCGCGGGTGGTGCGTTGTGTCAGCGCACGTCGACGTAGACGGGAGTGCCGTCGCTGTTGAAGTGCTTGGAGTCACCGAAGTACTGGATCAGCCACGTGCCGTCGGAGGACGGCTTGCCCTTGAGCGTGGCCTTGCCCGTCGAACTCGTCGTGCCCGAGGAGACGTACGTCCACTTCGTCGAGCCCTTCTTCTGGAAGAACAGCTCGACGTGGCGGCCCTTGTACGGCCGCCAGGACTTGGAGACGTACTCCTTCAGCGTGCCGGTGAAGGTGACGGTGGCGCCCTTCTTGACCTTCTTCGTCGCGGACGCCTTGATCGAGTACATCCGGGTGTTGGTGCGGGTCAGCCGGACCGGCTTGGTGGCGCTCTCCGCGAACTGGTCGGAGACGTAGTGGTGCAGCCGGTAGTAGCCGTCGAGGTTGCCCCACTTCGCGATCGTCACGACACTGCCGTTGTCGGCCGCGTTCGCCTTGCCGAGGTCCTGCCAGCCCGTCCTGCCGTCCTTGGAGTACTCCAGGTGCACCACCTGGGGACGGTAGATCGATGTCACCCGGTCGTACGCGGAGTACAGCCGGGCGGACATGGTCACCTTGGCGTCCGCGCCGATCTTGGCGCTGACCTCGGTGAAGAGGGAGTCCGCCGGGAGGACGATCGAACCGCTCGCGGCGCCGGACGCGGTCAGGTACGGGTCCGCCTCGGCGGCGGACCAGGCCCCGTACGCGTACGGGGCGGCGATCACCTTGCCGCTGAAGGCGCCCGACGCGTTGCTGGTGACCGTGACCGCCGTGCCCGCGGTCAGCCACAGCCGCACGGGCACGCCCGCCACCGGGGCGCCCGCGGAGTCCTTGACGCTGCCGCTGATGGTCACCGCCTGGCCGGGCACCGCGCGGGTGCGGTCGGCCTTGGCGGTGACGACCACGGAGGTCTGCCGGAGCCGGGGGGAGCCCGCGCCCTCGGTCGCGGCGCCGTGGACCCGCTCGTCGTTCGCGGAGAACGCCGCCTTCAGCTCCGCCCACGAACCGATCGGGAACTGCGGGGAGGTGAAGGAGCCGTCCGCCCCGGTCACGGCCTGCCCAATGCCGTCGGGCCGCCCGGCGGAGGAGTCGTAGACGCAGGTCACATCCACGGTGGCGCCCTCGATGGGCACCTGGTCGCCGCTGCCCGGCTGGACGCCGAGGAGCGTGCCGGTGACGGCCGTCGTGCGGTGGTCCTTGTCGAGCTCCGTACGGGTCAGGCCGGTGCCGGCGAGGACCGGGCGCAGGGTGAAGTCCAGGATGCCGGCGTCCGTGCGGGTGACGGTGCGGCCCTGGTCGTCGGTGGCGGTGACGTCGATGGCGTACCGGCCCAGGTGCGGCATGGCGCCGCCGTCCTCGGTGAGCCTCAGCGGGGCGCCGGACGGCACCGACCACCGCTCCCCCACGCCGGACAGCGCGAGCGCGTCCACGACGACCGAGTCGCCGTCGCGCACGGTCGCCGTGACCGAGGTGATCGCCGAACCGGCTTCGTCCGTCCACACCGGCACCGTGAAGGAGCCGCGCTCGGCGTCGGCCGTGCGGGCCACACCGATGCCGAGCGGGCCGGCGTCGTCGGCGAGGGCGGGGGTGACGGCGAATCCGGAGGAGAGCGCGGCCACCGAGACGATCAGCGCGAGAGCGCGCCGGGAATCAACGGGCATTGACGTACTCCGTCTTCGACTCGCTGTAGAAGTGCTTGGAGTCGGCCTCCAGACAGGCGGCCCAGGTGCCGTCGCCGTAGGCCTTGGTCTTCAGGCTGAAGCGTCCGGCCGAGTCGGTGCGGCCCATGACCGTCCAGTACCAGGTGCTCTTGCCCTTGGGCCGGAAGACGATCACGACCTTCCCGCCCTTGTACGCCTTCCACTTGCTGCCCGACTTGTACTGCAGCGTGCCCCGGGCCTTCAGCGCGCCGCCCACGCGCGGGCTGTTGGGCGTCATGTCGAAGGAGACGATCCGGGTGACGGTGCGGTACAGCCGCTTCTTGGCCGAGGTGACCGCGAGCATGCCGTCCGACTCGGGGTGGTACAGGCGGTAGTAGCCGTCGGTGTAGCCGTAGGCGCTCACCGAGAAGGAGCACTTGCCGCCCGAGGACTCCCCGGCGGAGCCCGACTTGAGGGTCCTCCAGCTGGTGCTGCCGTTCTTGGAGTACTGGAGGGAGACCGGTGCCCTCCAGCAGGAGCCGGCCAGCTTGCCCTTGGCGGTGACCTTCCCGTAGGCGTCCAGCGACATCGAGACGCCCGAATAGGCGCCGGGCGTCGGCACGTTGACCAGGTGCTCGGTGTACGCGAAGCCGGACACGTACTCCGACGGCCTGACATAGGTGTAGTGGTGCGTCGTCCTGGTCGCCGTCGCCGCGAAGGCGAAGGTGCCGGAGGTGTCCGCCGTCCCCGTGCCCATCAGGCCGGACGTGGTGTAGCGGTAGACGTCCGGCGGCTGCGGTGTGGTGACCAGGGGCGCCCCGGCGAACGGCTTCCAGCCCGCGTCGGTCAGCCGCTGGACGGTGCCCCGCACGGTGAAGGTCTTGCCCTTGTGGACCCGCTTGGCCGACGGGTCGGCGCTGATCCGGTACTGCACCGCCTCCGCCGGCAGCTGCGGGAGGGCGACCGGGGCCCCCGGGTCGGTGTCGGCCCCGCCGGTCACCACGGCGGCGCCCGCGGTGAGCGTGCCGCCGGGCGTCACGCCGAGGGAGAAGGTGCCGTCGGCCGCGGACGTCGCCGTCGCCGAGCCCTGCCTGGCGTCCACCCCGACGCGGGCGGTCCAGTTCACCCGCACCGTGGTGCCGGGCGCGGCCGGACCGGTGGTGCCGGTCGCCGGGTCGAAGGTCGTGACGGTGCCGGTGAGCACCGCCGTCCGGTGGTCGAAGTCGGTGTGGTCCCGGTCGTAGGCGAGCCTGCCGACACCGGTGTGCAGCCGGTAGCCGAAGAGTCCCGCCGCGCCGTGCTCGGCCCCGCTCCAGTGCTGGACGGTGCCGCCGGGCAGGCGGTAGTCGACGTCCACCGGGTAGTCGCCGTACGCGGTCCCCGCGGGCAGGCCGATGGGCCGGTCGGTGTACCAGCCGCGCTGCCAGGAGAAGGACAGGTTGTCGGTCGAGGCCAGCACGGGAGCGTCGGGCGCGGCGGACGCCCGGACACTCACCTTGACCCACAGGGCCTCGCCGTCGGCCAGGTCCACGGCCAGGGTGCCGTCGTCGCCGGTCGCCAGCCCGCTGACCGTCGCATCGTCGGCGTACGCAGGCCAGGCGGTCAGCGGTCCGGCCGCGAGGCCGGTGGTGAGTAGAAGGACGGCCGCGCTTCGGAGGACGGCAGGCCGATGTGCGCGCGAGATGCGCATGCAAGACCCCCCACAGGTCAGAGAACGGCGCCGAAATGATCAAACGCCGGAGGCCGAACCTTAGCGGACCTGTGTGCGTCCTGTGTGCAGGGGTGGCGGTGCGGTGCAGGCGGGGGCGGGGTGCCATGGAGCACGGACGGGACGGGGTGGGACACGCCTTCCGGCACCGCTTCCCTGGATCGCGTCCCGTGGGCCGCGTCCCGTAGCCCGCGCCCCCGGGGAGGTCAGTGGCGGATGCGCACGCCGTGCCGGGCCAGCCAGGGCAGCGGGGCGACCGAGGAACCCATCTGGGGCGTCACGCGGACCTCGAAGTGCAGGTGGGGACCCGTGGAGTTGCCGGAGTTGCCGGACCGGCCGATCCGCTCGCCCGCGCGGACCCGCTGACCGGGGGCGACCTCCAGGACGGACAGATGGGCGTAGTGGGTGCAGTAGCCGCCGTCGTGCAGGACGACGATCTGGTTCCCAAAGCCGTCGCCGCACGCGGCCACCACCACCGTGCCGCCGCCCACCGCCCGGACCGGGGTGCCCGGCGGCACCGCGAAGTCCTGACCGGTGTGGCGGTGCGCCCAGTGCGCGCCGGAGGCGTCGTAGCCGGCTGTGAGCGTGTAATGCGCCACCGGGCGCACCCAGCGCGGCGCCTCGGGGCGACGTGATGCGGCGGAGGACCGTGACGGGGCCGGGGGCGCCTCGCGCGGGCAGTCCGCCGAGAGCCCCCCGTGGGACATGAGGGCGAGGTCCCGGGCGGACAGCCCGGCACGGGCGCGCAGCAGCCGCGCCTCGATGCGCCGGAGCAGCGCGTCCTTGCGGCGGGCCTCGCGGGCCAGCGCCTTCAGCGTCCGCCTGACGGCCTCGGTCTTCGCCTCCAGCCGGCGCTCCGCCAGCATCCGCTGGGCCAGCAGCGCCGCCTGCGCGTGCTGGCCCTGCCGGGCCAGCGCCACGCCCTCCAGCAGCCGTTCGGGCCGGTCGGCCAGCAGCAGCCGTGCCGACGGCCCCATCAACCCGCTGCGGTACTCGCTGCGCGCCATCGCCCCGATCAGGTCCCGCACCGCCGTCAGCCGCCGCCGCTCCACCGCCGCGGCCCGGCGCAGCAGCCGCAGCTCGGCGCGCTTGCGGCGGGCCGCCCGCTCGGTGTCCTCGTACGCCTGCACCGCACGGGCCGCCTGCGCGTACAGCCGCTCCGCCCGGGCCGGCGGGCCGGGCCGGGGGTGCTCGTCGGCCATCGCCGGCGCACCGGCCAGGAGCAGGCACAGGGCCACGGCCGCCGTCCTCCATCGCATCGCCCGATCCTGTCGGGCCTGGTCACCGCAGCGCCCGGACGACACGCCCCGCCCGGCCGCGGCCACCCGGCGGGGTGACCGCGTCCGGGCGGCCGGGTCGAGTCGCGCCGACCGTCCGACGGCCTCGTGGAGTGGCGCGAGGAGGACATCGGCGCCTCGCCCGCCCGGCTCGCCGGGTTGCGTCCGCACGCCGACGGTGATGTGGGCGGCCCGGTCGACCCGGTCCCGTCCGCGCGGGTCCTGAAGGAGCCGGAGGTGGCATCGCGATCCTCGCGGCACGGATCATGCGATAGACGGATCAACCGCTCGGAGTATCACAACAGGCGGATTTCGACTTGCGCCCGCACGATGATCAGACGGGCCGCCGCAGGGGCGGTCCCGGGAACCGGCCCCTCGGGGAGGATCTGCCGTGACCGTCAGTCTGGCGCATCTGCGTCGTTGCTCCGTTGCCGTCGACCTCGGGGCGTCGCGCACCCGTGTCTACCTCAAGCACCAGGGACTCGTCGTGGACGAGCCGAGCGTGGCCGCCGTCAACGCGCACAGCGGCGCCCTCGTCGCCGTCGGCTCGCTCGCCGAGAAGATGACCGGCCGCACACCCGAGCACATCCGCGTGGTCCGCCCCATCCAGGCCGGGATGGTCGTCGACATCGAGATGGCCCAGCGTATGCTCCGTCACCTGCTGGGCGGTCAGCTCCGCAAAGCGTGGCGGCGCAAGCCGATGCTGCGGGCCGCCGTCTGCACCCCCACCGGCAGCGGGCCGCTGGCCCAGCGGGCCGCCGTCGAGACGCTGTACGGCCTCGGTTCGCGCCGGGTCGAACTCGTGGACTCCGTCATCGCGGCCGCCATCGGGGCCGGGCTGCCGGTCGACGAGCCCGAAGCCACGATGATCATGCTCGCCGGAGCCGGCACCACGCAGATCGCGGTCATCTCGATGGGCTCGATCGTCGCCGCGGAGACCATCGCGGTGGGCGGCGACGCGATCGACCACGCCGTCGTCCAGCACCTGCGCAACAAGCACGAACTGGTGCTGCCCAGCCAGTCGGTCCGGCCGCTGCACGAGATCCTCTCCGCGCCCGGGCCCCTCGCGCCCAGCGCCGAGGTCCAGGGCCGCGACGTCGCCAGCGGGATCGCCCGCACGGTCCGCGTCGACACCGAGGCCGTACGGCAGGCGATCCGGATGCCCATGGCGACGCTGGTCGACGGGATCGGCCAGGTGCTGCGGCGGTGCCCGCCGGACCTGGTCGCCGACCTCACCGACCGCGGCATCATGCTCGCGGGCGGCAGCGCGCTGCTGCCGGGCCTGGACGCCATGCTCCGCCAGTCCACCGGGATGCCGGTCACGATCGCGGACCGGCCCGACGTCTGCGCGGTGCGCGGGCTCGGCGCCATGATGGAGGGCCAGCCCGTCCCGGCGCCGCTGGACCCGGTGACCGCTTAGAGGTCGCGCGGATCGGCGGGGTGGAGAAAGGAGGGGGTCGAGGGCCGAGCCCGGCAAGGCGGAGAAGGGAGACGCAGCGGAGCTGCGGCGACCGACGACAACGCCGCCAGGCGAGAGCCGTCGACCCGCGACGCCGGCCCGCCTATCCGCGCGGCCTCTTGGCTAGAGGCACAGTGAGATGAAGCGGGGGCACATGTGAAGGGTGCCCTTGTGCGGCCCGTAGGTCAGCCAGATGCCGTGGTCGATGGCGGCCACGAGGTGTTGCGCGGCCTCAATGACAGCGGCCACGGGGAAAACCGGATCAGCGACGACCTCGATGCGGGTGCTCTCGGGCACGCGGTCGTCTCCGGTCTGCTTCAGCCCTGAGGCAGCGACCTCGTCCAGGAACGACTTCGTCAGATCAGCCAGCGCCCTTTCGCGTGACTCCAGGTCGTGCGTGGTCGTGCCCGGTGACTCCGGACGTTCCGCGAGCGTACGCAGACACGCCCCGATCAGGTCCGCCGGGTCCGGTGTGATCTCCACGCGCACCACGGCGTGCGGTTCCCGCTCGGAGTCGTGCTGGTGCGGCAACGTAGGCCCCCTCACTCGAAGCTGTCTTTCTGTCCGTCCCGTCGGAGTATCCTCTCGCGTCCCGGCAGCCCTGGAATTGGCGCATCCTCCGCGACGGACACGGGGGCGGCCGCCACCGCTCTACTCGGCCGCACCCACTCCGGCCAGGAGCTCCTCGACTCTCAGCACGTGGGTCACCGCGGAGACCAGGAGCTGCTTCACCGATGCGCGCTGCCGTGCGTCGCAGGAGAGCACGGGAACGGTCACGTCGACATCGAGAGCCGCCCGCACGGTCTCCGCCGGGTACACACGGGCGTCGTCGAAGACGTTGACGGCCACTACGTACGGCAGTCGGCGCCGCTCGAAGTAGTCGATGGACGCGAAGGACGCGTCCAGACGGCGGGTGTCCACGAGGACGACCGCGCACAGGGCCCCGGACGCGAGCTCGTCCCACATGAACCAGAAACGGTCCTGCCCGGGCGTGCCGAACAGGAACAGGTCGAGCCGGTCGTGGATGGCGATGCGCCCGAAGTCCATGGCGACGGTGGTCGTCGTCTTCTCTCCCACACCGGAGGTGTCGTCGATCCCGATACCGGACCGGGTGAGGCGTTCCTCGGTGTGAAAGGGAGTGATCTCACTAGCGGTCGACACCAAGGTGGTCTTGCCCGTGCCGAAGCCGCCCGAGACCAGGATCTTGACAGCTTGGGGAAGGTCTTCGGCCGGCCCCGGAACAGAGGGCTCGTGCGAGAGGGCTTGAATCATCGCCGTTCCATTTCTGGGCGTTTCGTGTCGAGGGCGGTACACGCCACTTCCGGTTCGTCTCGTTGCCGTCCGGGCCTGCGGCGCTCACAGGGCCTGGAGGCCGGCGAGAACCATGCGGATGAGGGAGAGGGAGGGGCGCTCTCCGTCGGGGGAGGGCTCACGGACCCTGATGGCGCCCATGACCAGCAGGTCGCCCAGGAGCACCCGGACCACCCCGATAGGCAGTCCGCTGCGGGCCGTGAGTTCGCTCACCGACAGGGGTTGCCGGCACAGGGACAGCAGCCTGGTGTGCTCCGGCTCCGTCTCCAGCCAGGTGTCCAGGTGCTCCATGACGGCGACGACGTAGGAGACCAGGTCGAAGGCGCCCTTCCGCGCGTGGGTGCGGCCGCGTACCAGGGCGTAGGGGCGTACGAGAGGGACCGCCTCGTCGTCCACCCACCAGCTACCGCCCACTTCACTGGTCCGAGGGCTCGTGCGGGGGCCGGGAAGCCACGGAGAGGTGCCGGCCGACCTGCCGGACGAGCCTCGCCATCTCGTAGGCGACCACGCCGATGTCGGCCTGCTCGGGCGAGAGCACGGTGAGGCACGCGTTGTCCCCCGCCGCGCAGACGAAGAGGTATCCGGCCTCCATCTCGACCATCGTCTGGCGCACCGTACCCCCGCCGAAGTGGCGGCCGGTGCCCTTGGCGAGGCTGTGGAAGCCCGAGGCGACGGCGGACAGCTGCTCCGCGTGCTCCCGGGCGAGTCCGTCGGAGCCCGCGAGCAGCAGGCCGTCGGTCGACAGCACGACGGCGTGGCCGATGCTCGGCACGCGCTGCACCATGTCGTTGAGGAGCCAGCCGAGGTTCGCGGTGGTCTCGGTGGCGGGCGTCGGTGTCATCGAGTTGTCCTCTCCTGGACGAGCGGTCGTTGAAGGGGAGCGCCGGATCTCGGCGGGCTCAGAGCGGTTCGAGACGGCCTCGGGCGGCTCCCGCCTGCAGGGCGGACATCAAAGAGCGCACTTGGGCCGGACGGCTGGTGGCCGGGCCGTCCGCCACCGCCTCACCGCCGTCCGGCGCTGCCCCGGACGCGTCCGCGTCCAGTTGACGCACGGACCAGGGGTCGAGCACTCCGGTGACGCCCGGTCCGGGGAGACCTCCCCGGTAGGGCGCCGGCCCGGCGGCCGGCGTGTGATCGCCCGACCGGGCTCCGCCCCAGTCGGGTGGCGCCGGCGGGCCGGCGTTCTCGGTCTTGAGCTGCGGTGCCAGGCTGGCCTGCCGCACCCGGCGCGGCAGGCCGTCGATCATCTCCGGGACGGTGGCCGCGGCCTGGTCCTGCACCTGTGCCGAGCTTGCGGCGGCGGGCGACGTGCCGGCCGTGTGGCGCCATGGCTCCACAGTCCCCGCAGGGAGAGCACCGGGGTGCGCGTGGGTCGCGGGTGTCCACGCGCCCGTCGGCGCGGCTGGGCCGGCCGGAGCCCACTCGGGGGCAGGCCCCGCCTGGGGAGGCCGGGCCCGCAGCGCAGGTGCGCCGGCCGGCCCGGGAAGCCTGCCCGGACCGGAACCGGGTGCGGCTCCCGGTTCCGCCCTCGTGTCCGCCGGCTCGGCTGGGCGGGCCGGGTCCTCCAGCAGCGTGTTCGGGATGAGCACGATGGCGGTGATGCCACCGTAGGGCGAAGAGCGGAGAGTCACATGGACGCCATGGCGCTGGGAGAGCCTGCCGACCGTCACCAGGCCGAGTCGTGTGCTGTCCACGGCGCTGACGTCCACGGACTGGGTGATCCGCTCGTTGGCCGCCTGCAGGTCTTCGGGAAGCATGCCGAGGCCGCGGTCGTCGATCTCCACGACCAGGCCGCCCGCGCCGACGCCCGCGCCGACCCGGATCTGGCTGCCGGCCGGGGAGAAGTTCTGTGCGTTCTCGATGAGTTCGGCGAGCAGATGGACGATGTCGGCCGCCGCGTGACCGCTGATGCCGACCGGTGGCACGGGCGGGACGATGACCCGGTCGTAGCCCTCGGTCTCGGCGACCGCGCCGCGCACCACGTCCACCGCCGGAACCGGGTGCCGCCACACACGGCCCGTCGACGAGCCCGAGACGATGATCAGGCCTTCGGCATAGCGGCGTTGCCGGGTGGCGAGGTGGTCGAGCTGGAACAGCGACTGCAGCAGCGCAGGGTCCTCCTCCTGCTTTTCCATGGAGTCGAGGAGGCTGAGCTGCCGGTTGACCAGTGACTGGCTCCTTCTGGCGAGGTTGGCGAACACATCGCTGATCCCGCGACGGAGGCGGATGTCCTCGGCGGCGAGTTCGACGGCCGTCGACTGGAGGGCGTGAAAAGCCTCGCCCAGTTCGGCGATCTCGCGGTTGACGAAGTCGGGCCGGCGCAGGTCGTCCTCGACGTCGACCAGCTCACCGCGGCGAAGGCGCCCGACCACGTCACGCAGTTTCACGTCGGTGAGACTGCGGGCGGACTCGTTCAGGCGGCCCAGGTCGCTGACGAGTGACCGGGTGATTCTCACCGACAGCAGACCCGAGGCCACCAGCAGGCCCAGTCCGAACAGGCCGCTCACCAGCAGCTCCACGAAGGCACGCGTCGCCGGCGGACCGGTGAGGGTGAACACCACGGAGATGTCGTTCAAGGCCAGCTGGTTGGTGGCCCGCCACTGCGCGTCGTACGCCTTGCGCCATTCAAGGACAGGGAACGGCAGGCCCGGTGCGTCGGGGCCGGCCGCGATGATCTGCTCCTCCATCGCCGTGACCTTCGCCTGCGGGCCTCCGTCCTTGGACAGCGCCTCGAACTGGGCCCGCTGGGGTGCGGGGAGGGACTGCAGAGCCATGGCGGTGAAGTGCCGTGCGGCGCCGATGTTCTGGACCACGGCACTGTAGGAGGCTGGGTCAAGTCGGTGGTGCGCGGAGACCGCTGCGGCCGAGATCAGGGCGTCCTCCTGGGAGAGGAAGTCCCCGCCGACCACCAGCGTGTCGAGGGCCTGTCCGAACTTCTGCGCCTCCTCGTCCGGCAGGATCGTCATCGCGTGGAACGCTCCGGAGATCGCTGCGTTGACGGCCGTGTACGAGGCCAGCGCCTCGGCGGGAGGCAGCGCGAGGCTGTCGATCTGCCGGCGCAGCCCCCCGATCCCCGCGAGAGCGTCCTCGGCGGCGTCGACGCTACGGCGGACTTCGGGGTTCTCGACGTCGCGGACGCTGCTCTGCTCGGCCTCGGCCAGGAAAGCCCGCACGGAGGTGTCCGTGGCGGCACGGCTGGCTGCCAGGTCGCGCCAGTGAGCGCGGTCACTGCGTCCCTTTTCCGCGGGCGCCTGCAGCGCCAGCGCGATCAGGGAGTTGCGCCGCTCCACTTGGAGGTCGATGACGACCTCGCCCAAGGGGTGGGCCAGGCGGGTGCCGATCGTGTCCACGTGAGCGAGGGTGAGGGCGTTGCCCAGGGACAGGTTCGCCCCGTAGGCCCACAGGGCGGTCAACGAGAGAAGGGGGAGTAGCAGCAGGGCATTCAGCTTGCGGCGAACCGTCCATCTGCGCGATCTCATGAAAGCCTGCCAAGTCCCTTGTACTGCATGTGAGTCGGTGCGACCCGAACCGGACCGGGATCCGGCGGAGGTCGGTGACGTGAGGTCGAGCGGGGACCGTCGACTCGCGGGGGGGGCTCCCGCGAGCAGCGCCCTGACGGCTTGCGGCCGCCGGCCGGCGAGAGGTCGTCGTGAGCACGGGCTCAGGATGTGAGGCCCCGTCGAGGCCCCGGCCCGCCCCGCGCGGAGACGGTCTCCAGCATCTCGTAGATATCGTGATGGAGGTGCACGCAACATGTCGGGGACATGGCCAGTCTGTGTCGAGGACCGGTCATCATGGTGCGCGACTCCCGCCCTGCGGCGTTCCCAGGATCGCGAGGTGAGGGCTGCACACGGTCGCGGACTCGCGACGCTCATCTCGGCGTGCGGAAAGCCTTGTTGGCGGCGGCGTGCTGCGGTCCTGCGTCGCGCCGTCTGCCGTGGTCTTCGGGGCCGCTGAGCGGCGGGGAGGTCGGCGACGAGGAGCTCGTGGGAAGCGATGCGCCGTCAGCGCCGGTGGGGCCGGCAGCAACCGAGCAGGCATACCGCCCCCCGCCCTCGTGCGATGGATGGACCGTGCGGAGGCGCTGCCCTGCGCGGGTCTGCTCCCTCCCAACCGACCGGCCACGTCCGTCGTCGACCGCAACGCACGCGCGGGAGTCATCCTGCGCGTCGTCGGCCCCCACCGGCCCGCTCTCACCCACCGTGTCGAGCAGGCCGGCCGACCGACTGCGGCCGCTTCCGTCACGTCCCACCGCGCGGGGCGGGAGCGCGCGGCGGCCGGGCGGGCGGACGCCTCCCGTCCCGGCCGACCTGCGCCGCGCCGGGTCCGCCGTGGGGCCCGCGTCCGCCGTCGGCGCCCGCACGTCGTCCGCTCGTCGCCGGGCCGCCACCCGCCGTACCACCGCCGTTCCCGGCGGTCGCGGGAGGCGGTCCGCCGGCGTCTCCTCCGGCGGCGGCACGGTATACCTTTGCCGCCGTGACCGGTGGAAACGCGATACTGCAGCGACGGCTCGGCGTCTTCGACGCCACCGTCATCGGACTCGGCTCGATGATCGGCGCCGGGGTCTTCGCGGCCTTCGCACCGGCCGCCCACGCCGCCGGCTCCGGGCTGCTCCTCGGGCTCGCGGCGGCCGCCGTCGTCGCCTACTGCAACGCCATGTCCTCGGCCCGGCTCGCCGCGCTCTACCCCGCCTCCGGCGGCACCTACGTCTACGGACGCGAACGGCTCGGGCCCTTCTGGGGCTATCTGGCGGGATGGTCCTTCGTCGTCGGCAAGACCGCCTCCTGCGGGGCGATGGCCCTGACCATCGGCGCGTACGTCTGGCCGGAGCAGCAGCGAGCGGTCGGTGTCGCCGCCGTCGTGGCGCTCACCGCCGTCAACTACGCCGGCGTGCAGAAGGCCGCCTGGCTCACCCGGGGCATCGTCGCGGTCGTCCTCGCGGTGCTCGCGGCCTTCGTGGTCGCCGCGTTCACCGGCGGCGAGGCCGACGCGACCCGGCTGGACATCGGGGCCGACGCGACCCGGCTGGACATCGGGGCCGACGCGACCCGGCTGGACATCGGGGCCGACGCGACCGTCGGCGGCGTGCTGCAAGCGGCCGGCCTGCTCTTCTTCGCCTTCGCCGGGTACGCCAGGATCGCCACGCTCGGCGAGGAGGTACGGGACCCCGCGCGCACCATCCCCCGCGCGATCCCGCTGGCCCTCGGCGTCACCCTGGCCGTCTACGCCGCCGTCGCGGTCGCCCTGCTCGCGGTGCTGGGCCCGCAGGGACTCGCCGGCTCGGCGGCACCGCTGGCCGATGCCGCGGGCGGCCTCGCGCCGCTGATGCGGGTGGGCGCGGCGGTCGCCGCCGTCGGCTCCCTGCTCGCGCTGATCCTCGGGGTCTCCCGCACGGCGCTGGCCATGGCCCGCGACGGCCACCTGCCGCGGGCCCTGGCCGCCGTGCATCCGCGCTTCGGGGTTCCCCACCACGCCGAACTCGCCGTCGGCGCCGTCGTCGCCGTGCTCGCCGCCACCGCCGACCTGCGCGGCGCGATCGGCTTCTCCTCCTTCGGCGTCCTCGTCTACTACGCCGTCGCCAACGCCTCCGCCTGGACCCTGGGCCCCGGCGCCCGACGGCTCGTGCCCGCCGTCGGTCTGCTCGGCTGCCTCGTCCTGGCCTTCGCCCTGCCCTGGACCTCCGCCGCCGCGGGCGCGGCCGTGCTCGTCGCGGGGGCGGCGCTGTACGCGGCACGCAGCCGCCGGAACACCTGACGCCGGTCGCCTCGGGTCGCCACGACAGCGGCGCCGGCCGGAACCAGCCACAGCACCGGCGGCCCCTGCCGGGGAGGGCGGGACAAGCCGCGCCATCCGCTCCGGACGATGGGCCTGGCAGCGCCCATCGCCCCACGCCCGAAGAGGCGTTGGCCCAACTGAGACGCTTCCGCAACGGCACCGATGCCGCCCCGTGCGGACCGCGTACGTCACAGTCACAGAAGGCGCACGGGGCGCCGACGGGGGTGACATTCATGCGGCGGATCACGGCGATGACGGTGGCGGCGGTCGCGGCGGCGGCGATGGTGGCGGGGTGCAGCGCCGGAGAGAGCGGGAACCGCTCCCGCTCCGGCGCCGAGCACGGCCCCGGCCGCGGCGCCCAGGCGCCCGGGTACGGCTCGGGGTGGACCGGGCAGGGCGGCGACGGCAGCGGGCGGAACCCGGCCGACGGACCGGAGACCGCCCGGCTGTCGACCTTCGCGCTGGACGTCGACACCGCCTCGTACGGTTACGCCAGGCGGCGGCTCGACGAGGGATCGCTGCCCTCGCCGGCCGACGTGCGCTACGAGGAGTTCGTCAACAGCTTCCGGCAGGACTACCCCGCTCCCCGGGGGGACGGCTTCTCCGTCACCGTCGACGGCGCCCGCATCGGCGACGAGCGGGGCTGGTCCCTGCTGCGGGTCGGCCTCGCCACCCGCCCCGCGGACGAGGGCGAGAGGCCGCCGGCCGTCCTGACCTTCGTCGTGGACGTCTCCGGCTCCATGGGCGAGACCGGCCGCCTCGACCTCGTCCGACAGGCGCTGCGCGCCGCGATCGGCGAACTGCGGGACGACGACTCCCTCGCCGTCGTGGCCTTCAGCGACCGCGCCCGGGTGGTCCTGCCGCACACCAGGCTCGGCGCCAAGGGCGCCCGGCAGCACGCCCGCTCGGTGGTCGACCGTCTCGAGCCGGAGGACTCCACCAACCTGGAAGCGGGCCTACGCACCGGTTACGACGTGGCCCTGGAGAGCGCCCGGCGCGGGTCCACCAACCGGGTCGTCCTGCTCTCCGACGCCCTCGCCAACACCGGGGAGACCGAACCCGACGCCCTGCTGGAGCGGATCGACCGGGCCCGCTCACAACACGGCGTCGCGCTCTTCGGGGTCGGCGTCGGCAGCGAGTACGGCGACGAGCTGATGGAGCAACTGGTCGACAAGGGCGACGGCCACACCTCGTACGTCGCCACCCCGGCGGAGGCCCGCGCCCTGTTCGTGGACCGGCTGCCGGTCAACATCGGCCTGCGCGCCCGCGACGCCAAGGCCCAGGTCTCCTTCGACCCGCGCACGGTCGAGCGCTACCGCCTGATCGGCTTCGAGAACCGCGCCGTCGCCGACGAGGACTTCCGCGACGACCGCGTGGACGGCGGCGAGGTCGGTCCCGGCCACACCGTCACCGCGCTCTACGCCGTGCGGCTGAAGGAGGGCGCCCGGGGCCACGTCGCCACGGCCACCGTGCGCTGGCTCGACCCGCACGACCGCTCCCCTCACGAGGCCGCCGGCGCCGTCGAGGCGGACCGGCTCTCCGGGCGGCTGTGGGACTCCGGCACCTCCCCGAGGCTCCGCGTGGACGCGGTCGCCGCGTACTTCGCCGACGCGCTGCGCACCTACGACACGGGAGACAGGCAGCTGCCCGGCGCGCCCGGTCTCGCCGAGCTCGGTGAGACCGCGCACGCCCTGGCCGAGATCACCGAGGACCCGGCGGTACGCGACCTGGCGCGCGCCGTCGACAGCGCGTACGCGCTCCGCGCGGGCTGACGCGGTATCAGTTGAGGTATGGCAGAAGAGAAGGAACCCGAGCCCGAGCTCGACGCCCGCCACAGCAGCGCGGGTGCGGCCCCCACGACCTGGCACGACGCCCGCGAACAACTGGCCGGCGCCGAGATCTACTGGCTGAGCACCGTCCGTCCGGACGGCCGCCCCCACGTCACCCCGCTGATCGGGGTCTGGTTCGACGACGCCCTGCACTTCTGCACGGGTGTGGACGAGCGCAAGGCCCGGAACCTCGCCCACAACCACCGGGTCGCCCTCACCACCGGCAACAACGCGCTCGAGGAGGGCCTGGACGTGGTGCTCGAGGGCAAGGCCGCCCGCGTGCGCAGCGACAAGCAACTGCGCCGGATCGCGGAGGCGTACGAAGCCAAGTACGGCTCGGCACGGCATTTCGACGTACGCGACCAGGTCTTCGTCGGCGACGGTCACGAGGCCCTCGTCTACCAGGTGGAGCCCACCGCCGCTTTCGCCTACGCCCGCGGCACCGTGTACAGCCAGACCCGGTGGGTGTTCTAGGCGCGCCCGGCGGGGGGCGTCGCCGACGCCCACCCGCCGGCCGTTCCCCCAGGCCGACGCCCCCTCACTCGCGGGGAAGCCGGGAGCGGCCGACCGGGCCGTGGAAGGCCGCCCGGTCGGCCGCGGCCGTGCCGTGCTCCCAGCCCTCGCGGTCTCGGCCCTTCAGCCGCTCCGTTCTCGTCTGCGGGAACATCTCGTCCGCGGCCCGCCCCACCGCGACCTCGCGGGCGGCGAGCACCGGGAGCACCCCGGGGCCCTCGGGCCCCTCCGCGGCCTCCTCCGCCGCGTCGCGGGCGGCGCCGGCCAGGCGCTCGCCGATCCGGCCCGCGTAGGCGATGAGGAAGGACTCGCGGAAATCCCGGGAGGGGCCCCCGCCCTTACCGCCCTTTCCGGCCCTCCCGCCCCTGCCGCCCTTCCCTCCTGTGCCCGCGGCCGGCCCCGGCGCGCCGCCGTGCCGCATCGCCGCCTCGGCCTGCACCAGCAGAGACGTGTAGAGGACCTCCACCGCGTCCAGATCGGCCTCCCAGCCGACGACCGTCGAGAAGCCGAACTCCGCCGACCACACGGCGCGGCAGCGGTTGGCCGCCGCCACCGCGTCGAGCAGCAGCGCCTTCGGGGCCTCGTACGGGCGCTCCACGCCGATCCGCCGCGCACCCGGGCCGGCGCCCGGAGCCGAGCCCGCGACCAGCGCCTCGTCCACGCTGTGCCGGGCCATCAGATGCTGGGCCTTCGCGCTCAGCGCCTCCGCCTCCTCCGGGAAGGCCGTGGACTCCGCCTTGGCCAGCAGCGCCCTGATGCGGCGCAGCATGGGGTGCCCCGAGCCACCGGGCGCCGCCGTCGCGGGGGCGGCCAGCGGGGTGATCCCGGGCAGCCGCCCCAGCAGGCGGACGAGCTCCAGCACGGCCGTCGCCACGGTGAAGCGGTCCCACCGCTCGGCCGCCCCGAAAGCCGTCAGGAGGCCCTGCGGCTCCGCGTCCGCGTCTCTGCCCCCGTCCCCGTCCGCGGTCAGGCGCTCGGCGAGCCGCACGTGCTCCGGGCGCAGTTCACGGCGCACCATGCGCAGCAGGTCCGCGTCCTCCCAGCCACGCGCCCGGCAGCCCCGCAGCAGTCCGCCCACCGCGGCCCCCACCGCCCGGCTGACCTCGTCCCATCCGGCCTCCGCCGCCGCCATGGCCGACGCCCCGGCGTCCAGCGCCGTCTCGACGTCTGCCGCCGACGACCCCAGGACGCCGGCGAACGCTGCCTCGACCACCGTCATCGCATCTCGCACACCGTTCAGGATCGCACCGGCACACCGCGCGCGGAGCACCGGCGCCGTCGCCCGCCCCGGGCCCGGATGGCGTACCAGGGCGCGCCCGCGGCCGGTCCCGGCTGACAGGGTGGAGAGGAGGGCCGACTGACGGTCCGTCGGTCGCGCTGTACGCGGAACCCGAGGAGATCGACGCATGCGTGTGTCCCTGCGCCGGATGTTCGCCGGGGTGCTGATGACCGTCTCCCCCCTTCTGGCCGCCCTCCCCGTGCCGTCGCCCGCGCAGGCGCACGACCAGCTCGCCCTGGCCCCGCTGCTCGGCGCGGGGTCGCCGAACTCCATCCCCGGCCGGTACATCGTCACCGTGGCCCCGGGCAGCGACCCCTCGGCCGTCGCGAGCGCGGCCGGGGTGACCCCGTCTCACGTCTACGAGAGCGTGCTGCGGGGCTTCGCCGCCCCGCTCACCGGGCCGCAGCTGGCGCGGGTGCGGGCCCTGCCCTCGGTGCGCGGCGTCGAGCAGGACACCACCGTCGCCCTGCCTCTCGAGGACCGGGTCCCGGTGGCGACCAGCCGCAGCATTCCCGTGGGCCCACCCCCTCCGCCCGGCGGCACAGGCCGGTTCTGGGGCCTGGAACGGGTGAACAACCGCGCCCCGGCCACCCACGGCTACACCGTCCGGGCGACCGGCGCCAAGGTCACCGCCTACATCATCGACAGCGGCATCGACTTCACCCACCCCGAGTTCGGCGGCCGCGCCAGGCCCGGCATCGACGAGATGGACGACGACCGCGGTGCGGCGGACTGCGCCGGGCACGGCACGCACGTCGCCGGGACGGTCGGCGGCGAGAACACCGGCGTCGCCCGGGGCGTCTCGCTGGTCTCCGTGCGCGTACTGGACTGCGAGGCACGCGGCCCGAACTCCGGGATCATCGCCGGCATCAACTGGGTCGCCCTGCACGCGGTGAGACCCGCGGTGGCCAACATCTCGCTCGGCGGGGTCTACTCGCCGGCTCTGAACGAGAGCCTGGACGCGCTGGCCCGCTCCGGGGTCTTCCCGGTGGTCGCGGCCGGCAACGACGACGTCAGCTCCTGCGCCATCTCACCGGCGAGCGCGGCGGAGGCGTTCACCGTCGCCGCGACCGACCGGGCCGACCACCGGGCGCCGTTCAGCAACTTCGGCAGCTGCGTCAATCTGAACGCGCCCGGGGTCGACATCGCCTCCGCCTTCCCCGGCGGCCTCTACGCCGTCATGAGCGGCACCTCGATGGCGGCGCCCCACGTCACCGGCATCGCGGCGCTCTACAAGGACACCTATGGGGACGTCGGCTTCGCGGAGCTGAAGCAGTGGCTCCTCGACCACGCCACCCGGACCGCGGTCCCGGAACCATGGGGCACCCCGCGGCTGGTGGCGTTCACCGGCGACCTCTGAGCTCCCGCCGCCGACGCGCCGCCCATGTCCTTGCGGGCACTACGCCGTGCGCTGGGCGAACGGGTGCAGCAGGGAGTCGGCGGTCGGCGCCTGGGTGAACTCGTGCGGACGTGAGGGGTCCCGCTCGGGGAGCAGATCCCACCACCACGCGATCGCCGGAATGTCCAGCGGCTCGAGACTGTCGTCGCTGGGGACGTCGCAGAAGGTCGAGGGAAGGTTCGCCGGGTCGTCGGGGGTGGTGTACCGGATCGAGGTGACGCCCCAGTCCTGGGCGCCGCGGATGAAGTGGCCGAGGCTGTCGAGGAACTGCCGCAGCTGGGGGCTGCCGAAGATCCTCAGATGTTCCGAGACGCGCAGGAACAGGTTCATCACGCGGTCGCGCTGCGCGATGGCCACGGTGAGGGCCTTGTCCTGTGACAGACCCCGCTCCTCGGCGAGGACGCGTACCGCGTTCAGGTAGAAGCCGCCGGCTCGCTTCTCCTTGTGGTGCGAGAAGATGTCGTTGTCCCAGCAGATGACGAAGTACGCCATCTCCGCTGCGGCGCGCACCGCGGTGAGGTCCCGCTCCAGCGGCTGGAGTTCGTAGCCGTGCCCCATCTCCAGCAGCGGCATCATCACCGACGTGGCACCGTCGTAGATGCGCATCAGCGTGTAGTCGTTGAGGTCCGGTACGGTGCCCCGGCTCCTGAAGGACGCCTCCCACACGACGGAGCAGAAGTACTCGCGCAGGGCGTCGACCCAGCGAGCGACCTGGCCCGGAGTGCCGTACACGTCCATCCGGTAGCGGAGGTCCCGCAGGCCCTGCGCCAGCGGGTCGTCCGCCAGCATCGGGATCTCGGGGTTCTGGGCGATGCGCAGCAGGCGGGACAGCGCCCCCATGAGGTCGCCCGGCCGGGTCCCGATGTCGCCTTCCTCGCAGTAGCCGTCGTCGACGCCGAAGAGCCAGATGATGAAGTCCGCGGCGATCGAGACGACTTCCTCGTGGCCGTCCGGGAGGATGCGGGCCGCGAAGGTACCGATGTCGTGCTGCACGAGGCGGCTGCGGAGCGTGTCGGAGCCGATGCGGAAATGGTCGGCCCATTCGGCGGTCCGGGCGTCGATGGCGGCATGACGGGGATGGATGGCCGGACTGAGTGGAGAGTAGATCGGTGGAACTATCACGTCGGGCCCCACTGACGGTCACCTCGCAGTTGTCAACCCTCTGAGCACCGGCAGTCGCACCTGGCACATGCCCAAGCGGAACGCCAGTGGATCATTTACAGCGACCATTACCCCGGCATATGGCCGAGCCCGTCAAGGGATCAAATTGCGCCACGCACAAGCGAGTTGGCTTACACAACGCTTGCGCCGGGCGTGCGCCCCGTGCACAAACGGCGCACGCTCATGCGGTGACCGGGCCGCGGAGGCGCCGTGGACACACAGGGGCACACGGAGGGCGCACGGGTGGATCCGTCCGTGCGCCCAGCATGCGCGAGGCGCGGAATCAGGCGACCGGGCTACGCCGGGGCACCGAGTCCGGCGACCGGGCGGCCGGAGCACCGGGACCTCATGACGCGTCCGTGGCAACGGCCAGTGAGTGCAGGTACCGCATCAGGGTGAGGAGCACATCGCGGCTGGAGTCCCGCTTGCGGGCATCGCAGTTGACGATGGGGACGTGCTCCGGGAGATCCAGGGCCGCCCGCAGTTCCTCGAGGGGATGCGCGGGCGCCTCCGGGAAGGTGTTGATCGCCACCACGAAGGGCACCCCGCGCTCCTCCAGCCGCCCTATGACGTCGAAACTGACCTCCAGGCGTCTGGTGTCGACGAGCACGACCGCACCCAGCGCACCCTCGAACAGCCCGTTCCAGAGGAACCAGAAACGCTGCTGGCCGGGGGTGCCGAAGAGATACAGCACCAGCTCCGGGTTGAGGCTGATCCGGCCGAAGTCCATGGCCACGGTGGTCGCGGTCTTGCGTTCCACCCCGGCGGTGTCGTCCACGCCGACACCCGCCTGCGTCATGGTCTCCTCGGTCGTCAACGGCCTGATCTCACTCACCGATCGGACCAGGGTCGTCTTGCCGACCCCGAAACCCCCGACGACCACTATCTTGACCGCGGCGGTGGCGGTTTCCGGCAGTGCGTCCTCGCTCCGCGGTCCGGTGACGACAAGGGGGTCAGAGCTTCTCAAGTCCATGCATCACCGCCTCGATAAGAGCGACGTCGGGAAGGTTGGCGGGTGGAATCGGCGCACGCGCCTCCACCCGTTTCTCGGCCAGCAGGTCGGTGAGGAGCACCGTCACCACACTGACCGGGAGATTGAGGTACGCGGAGATCTCGGCCACGGACAGGGGCGAACCGCACAAGCGCACGATCGCGGCCTGCTCCGGCGGCATCCCCGGCGGCGGTCCGGTACGCGCCCGGATCAGCGTGACCAGGTCGAGGGTGGAAGTGTCGGCCCCCCCACTCCGACCTCCCGTGATCACGTAGAGCCGCTCGGGGCTTCCTTCCTCCCATCCCTGACCCGATTCGCTCATCCGGCCTGCTCGTCACTGCGCGGCGGGCTGCTCAGGTGCTCGCCGATGCGCGCCACGAGGTCGCGCATGCGCTGCCCCATCAGCCCGGCGTCGACTCCCTCGTCGGCGAGCACGGCCAGGTACGCCCCGGCGCCGGCCGCCATCAGGTAGAAGAACCCGCCCGACATCTCGATCACGACCAGCCTCATGCGGCCGTCACCGTGCGGGAACTCCGTGCCGACGGCGGCCGCCAGGCTCTGCAGGCCCGCACAGGCCGCGGCGAGCCGGTCGGCCGCGTCCGTGTCCGTGCCCCACTGGGCCATGCGCAAGCCGTCCGCGGAGAGCACCACCACGTGGCGGGTCTGCGGAACGCTGGTCGCCAGGTCCTCGAGCATCCAGTCCATGTTGGCCCGCTGCTGTATCACGGCTACTCACCCTTATCTAACGACTCGTCACTGCTGCTGACAGGAGCGGCAGCGGGCGTCTCCCCTGACACTCCGCTCTGGAAGGCGGCCAACCACATGCCGGGCTGGACCGGCTCCGGCGCCGGTGGTCTGGCATGGGAAGCAGTGACGGAACCGGCGCGGGGCGCGGAGCCCGCGGGAGCGGCCGCCGCGGGGGTGCGCCGGCGCCGCTGCGGCAGCCCGTTCGCGGTGCGCTCGTGGACGACGGGGACGTCGTCCACCATGTCGGCCATCACGGCCGCCGAAGCCCGGGGCCCCGTGGCCCGCCTGGTCTCGGAACCGGAACCGGATCCGGCAGCAGAGCCGGAACCGGGCGCCGGCGCGGACCGCGGACCGGAGGCGGCGCCGATGCCGTGCGCCAGGCCCGTCGCGTTGGTGGTGGTGGTGATCAGATCCTGCGGAACGACCAGGACCGCGCGCACACCGCCGTAGGCGGAGGTCCGCAGCGAGACCTGGAAGCCGTAGGCCTTCGACAGCCGGCCCACGACGGCGAGGCCCAGACGGGGCGTC
Source organism: Actinacidiphila sp. bgisy167 (assembly GCF_057707665.1). Lineage (NCBI taxonomy): Bacteria > Bacillati > Actinomycetota > Actinomycetes > Kitasatosporales > Streptomycetaceae > Actinacidiphila > Actinacidiphila sp. bgisy167. The sequence continues at coordinate 58,450 of NZ_JBYIQP010000019.1, forward strand.
TCGCCGAGGCCGTTGAGGTCGATGCCCGCCTGCGCCTGGGCGAGCATCTGCTCGGCCCGCTGCCGGGCCTCCTCGCTGAGGCTGACGCCGCCGTCCTCGATCTCGATCGCGATGCCGGACTGCACCTCGACCGCCGTGAGGTGCACCCGGGTCTGCGGCGGGGAGTAGCGGGTGGCGTTGTCGAGCAGCTCGGCGACCGCGTGGATCAGCGGTTCGACCGCGGGGCCGACCACCGCGACCTCGGATACCGAGTGCAGCTCGACCCGCTGGTAGTCGGTGATCCGCGACATCGCGCCGCGCAGCACGCTGAAGAGCGGCACGGCCTTGCTCCACTGGCGGCCGGGCCGGGCGCCGCCGAGGACGGCGATGCTGTCGGCGAGGCGGCCGATCAGGGCCGTGCCGTGGTCGAGGCGGAGCAGGTCGCCGAAGACCTCCGGGCTCTGCCCGTGGCGGTCCTCCATCTCCCGCAGTGCACTCGCCTGCTGGTGGACGATGGCCTGCACGCGGCGGGCGATGTTCACGAAGGCGCGCTGCGAGGACTCCCGGATGTCCTCCTCGGCGGAGACGGCCGTGAGGACGGAGTGGAGGACGGCCTGGTGTGCGCTCTGGAACTCGGCGGTGAGGCCCTCCGCCCGGGTCTCGACGCCCTTCATGACGTCCTCGAGGAACTCACCGCGCTGCAGCCGCGCCATGGCGTCGGGCAGCTGCTCCTTGGCAAGGCGTACGGTCTCGGCCTCCTGCTGGGCCAGCCGGTACCGCAACTCGGCTTCGTGGCGGGCCATCTGGGCGCGGAGCTCGGCGTTCAGGCGCCCTCGGCGGGAGACCTCGGCGGCGAGGACGGCGACGGCCACCGCGGCGGTCAGGCCGCACCACAGCACCGCCGACCGGGCGGACGAGGGGACGGTCCAGACGGCGACAGCCACGACCGCCGCGACTATGACAACCGGGAACAACCACGCGGACGTGGCGGTGGGCCGGTGGTCTCCGGGGGACGATCCAGCACGAACCATCAGCATCCTCAGGTGATCGCTAGTCATGGGACGAACACGGCACGAGCAGCGGATTGCGGCGTCGACGAGGTCGGCAATCGGCAGGTCCCGCCCGACCTGGCGTAATTCCTACAACACGCTGAGCCGCAAGTAGCATAGCCGCTTCCGTTCTTGGCTGATGCCGTCTCAAATTGACTGTGGCACATGCCTGTTGACCTATTGGTTATCGCTTGTCGGGCGCGGAGGCAAACCCTTCCCGGGCACTCCCGCACCATCTGTGCGTTCACGATTCGATCATGAGAAATGACTGATACACGCGAGTTGTCCAGGGATGGCTCGACCGATCCACCACCGGCGCCGCACCCCCAGAACCTCCCCCGAGCGCGACGGAACCCACCGGGGCGAGCCGCCTCGGCGAGGCCTCCGCAGCGCCCTGTGCCCACGTCACGCGGGCCCCGGTAGGCACGTTCCGGCCCGGGCGGGCGGGCGCGGCAGAGGGTGCGGGCGACGGCCGCGAGGAGGCGGTGAGCGGAAGAACCGGAGCGGTCGGCTCCCCCGGGCCCACCGAGGGCGGGGTCGCACCCAGGGGGCGGGACGGGGAGGGACCCAGGGGGGCGCCGTCCGGCCACGCGTGGCGCGCCAAAAGTGCGGGAGCCGGGAAGGGCGCAGATATTCGATTCACTCTTAAGAGTGAAGAGTGCTTGCGCTCGGCTCGTTCGGCATGAAGGAGTCACGCGATGCAGCGGCCGGCGTCGGAAACGGGGCTGCGGATGTGCGCGCGGCTGGTCGGGACGGGCCGGCGATCACCCCACGGGGGCGAGGGTCATCAGCCCGCAGCCGTACGCCTTGGCCCTGCCGATGCCCGCGGTGAGGACGTGGCGCAGCGCGTCGGGATCGGTCACCTCCAGGCGGCCGTCGTAGGTGACGGTGGCCAGCGTGACACGGCGGCCGCCGGCGCCCTTTTTGGCGAAGTTCACCGTGCGCTGGTCCCGGACGACGACCTGCGCTTCGCCCGCCTGGCCGGCCGCTCCCTCGGCAGGGGAGGCGCCGGCGATCCGGAAGCCGCCGGCGCCCTGGCGCCGCAGAAGCCACTGCAACTGGTGCCTGGGGGTGGTGTGGGCGGTGCGCTTCGTGGTGGCTTGGTCGTCCCTGGTGCGGGCGTAGTGCACGGGGTTGGCGGTCAGCCGGAAGTTCCAGACGGCGCCCTTTTCGAGGCGTTCCAGGAAGGGGGCGTAGGCGTGGGTCTGCCATCCGGGGGTCCCGGAGGCGGCCGCCGCGGGCCAGCCGGCCTGCTCGACGAGGTGGGTGAGGTCGGGCCGGTGCGGACTGACGATGTAGAGGAGCACTTCGGCGGCGGCGTCGCGGTCCAGGCGCCACAGGACCCGGGGGGTGTGTGCGGCGGTGGGCAGGAGTTCCGGGAAGCCGGACAGGACGGCGGCGTGAATGACCTGGGGGCTGGACAGCAGTCTGCGGGCGCCCGAGCGTGCGGTGTTGAGGCGCAAGCGGGTGAGGTACATCAGGCGCCTTCCAGGTGTCCGATGGGGTCGTGCGCAGGCGCGGACGCGGCCGTGCCGGGGTGGGCGTGGGGGTTGGTGACGGTGATGGTGGCGGTGCGGACAGGGCGTAGGGCGTAGCGGCGGTGGCGGGGGTCGTAGCTGAGGGGCTGGTCGCCCAGGGTGTCGGCGCCGGGGTGCTGTTCGGCGCCGGTGGTGGGGGCTTCCAGGTGCGCGGTCAGGTCGATCCGGCTCTGGTGGCGGTGTCGCTTCTGGTGCCAGTCGGCGGCGTGCCAGGGTTCGGCGGCCAGGACGGTGTGGAGGTCGGCCGCGTCGTGGTGGACGCCGAGGTCGACGGGCTGGGAGGGCGGGCAGGAGCGGCGGCCGAGGTAGGGCAGGTAGCGGGGGGTGCGCAGGGCGGTGTGGAGTCGCTCGATCAGGGCCGCGGGGCCTTGAACGGCGGCGATGAAGACGGCGTCGGCGAGGTAGTGGCGCTCGGACAGGGGCATGGCTTCGCCGGTGTCGAAGTGGTGGGCGGTCTGGAAGTCGCGCAGGCGGGTGCCGGGTTGGTCGATCCGGACGCCGAAGCGCAACCGCGCCAGTTCGGCCAGGCCGGTGTCGTCGTCGCGGTCCAGGCCCACCGCGGCGCCCAGCAGGCCGATCACGCCGCTTTTGGTGGGGGCGTTTCCGGTGCTGCGGCGGGCGAAGCGGCCGGCGGACCCCCAGGACTGCAGGGGGCCGGCCAGCCGCAGCGTCAGGACGCTCATCCGCGCTGCTCCAGGTGGTGTGCGACCGCCTGGCCGACGGAGCCGACCAGGCGGGCCAGGCTGGGGGTCTCGGTGCCGAGGCCGGCGAGCTTGGCGGTGGCGGGGCCGATGCGCAGGACCCAGGTCTGGCTGGTGTCGTCGCCGTAGGCGCGTTCGATCTCGGGGGCGTAGTCGGCCAGCCGGGCGCAGGCGTGTTCCATGTGGCCGCCGGTGGCGTCGGCGGTGACGGGCTTTTCGAAGGCGGAGACGTAGCTGACGGGTCGGGTGGCGCGGAGTGTGACGACGACGGCGTCGGGGAAGGTGTGGTGGCCGAAAGTGTTGATCTTGCCGGTGGGTAGGGACGCCACGAACGCCTCGAGGAATGCCTCGACCGCGCGGCGGACGGGGGTGGCCGGTTCCTGGCCGGGGTCGAGGCCCTTGCCGAGGTTCCTTTCCAGCAGGTCGACGTCGAGGGCGGCATAGCGGTAGAGGGTGGCGGAGGTGAAGTCGACGGTGCCGATCATGCCGGCGCCGGGTTCCGCAACGGTGTTGCGGTCGTCGACGGCGGTGAAGTAGTCGGACTCGGTCTCCGCGCGGTGGACGCTGAGGGCGTGGGCGACCTGCGCGGCGGCGTCGACGCCGATGTCGGCGGAATCGGCGACCATACGTCCGAACAGGGCGATGTCCACCGAGTGCCGTCCGTCGGCGATCTTCTTCGCACGGGCCTTGACCTCTTTGTTCTTCAGGAACGCCGTGATGTCGGCGCTGCCTTCGACTGCGAGGGCGGCGAGCTGGTCGAGCTGGCGGGCGCTGAGGAACATCAGGTACGACGACTCCGGCGCCGGTTCCGGGTCGCCGTTCTTCCTGGCCGCGTCCGCCTTGCGCTTGGGCGGCTCGATCTTCGAGCCGGTCGCCGTCTGGACGACCTCGGCCGCCGCCGCGAGGGCCTGCGGGCCGGCGAGGTCGGGGCACAGGGCGGTCACCCGCTCGGCCAGCAGTTCGGCGACGCGCTTGGTGCGCACGCCCAGCTCACCAGGGTCGAGGAGGGTGTCGAAGTAGCGGCGGGTGGCGCGCTTCCAGGACTGGCTGGACACCCGGGCCCGGGTGACCCCGCCGTAGACCGCGGTCTTGGGGGCGCCGGTGTCGTCGCGGTTGAGGTTGCTCGGCGGCACGCTCTGCAGGGCGTGCACGTCCAGGATGATGCGAGCGGTCACGAGGCGTCCTTGGTGTCGATCGCGGCGGCCGCGGCGGGGTCGGTCGGGGCGGTGCGGTAGGCGGCGTGGAAGGAGCGGCCCCAGGAGCGGCGGACGTTCTCCGGACCGCCGGGCTGCTGCCAGTGGTAGAGCTGGTCGGCGAGCAGGGCGTAGTCCAGGGCGAAGCCCCTGTCCCGCAGCAGGACGGTGAGGTCGCGGAGCCGGGTGGCGAGCACACCGAGGGTCGGTGCGCGGCCGGCGCTGACGAAGCGCTTGCGGACCGGCTCGTCGACGGTCGTGCCGCGCATCAGGCGCCGCACCGCGCTGCCGAGCTCGTCGCCTCCGGGGCGGTGCATGCCGGTCGGACGGGACTGCTGGTGCAGCGCCCACAACGCCAGTGCGGTGTCGACCGCGCCCGCGGCGGCGTCGTGACGCAGCGACGCAACGTTGAAGAGGGGGTCGAGGTCGATCAGACCCCACAGGTCCGGGACGGAGGCTGCGTCTTTGCCGGCGGCACGGCGCAGCCGGGCCAGCACCGCGACGGCGTCGGGGCGGTCGTCGAGGTAGCCGTGCTGCAGGCGGCCGATCTCACGTCCGGCCAGCGTGCCGACCGGTCCCGGTGAGGTGGGGAAGCGGGCCTCGGAGGACGGGGGGGTGCTCATACGGGCGCTTTCCGTGAGCCGGAGGCCGCCCGAGGGCCGACGGCCACGTCGGAGGCCGGCTCCCGCGGGGCAGGGACGGTGGCGGTGGCGTTCGCGGTGGCGTCCGAGGCGGTGACCAGGGCTCGGTGCAGGCGGGCGCGGAACCACAGGTCGGCCAGGTCCGCGTTCAGCCACGTCTCACCTTGGGCGCGGGAGACCACACGGCCGCGCCAGGCCGCTTCCCCCGCCGCCTCGAGCACCTCGTCGGCCAGGCGGCCGACGATATAGCGGACGGTGTGCTGCCAGGCGGCACGCAGGCATCGGGGGTCGCCGCCTTCACCGATGGCATCGAGCCACAGCCGGTAGGGCCCGTCCAGAGCGGCATATGCGGCATCGCGGGCGGCGTACGTGCCCGACTCGGACGCGCTGCCGGCGGCGCGGGCCAGGTCCAGGACGAGGTCCCCGAGGGCGAGCACGGCACGGTCGGCGTCGGCGATGGCGTCCACCGCCGTCCGGGCCAGTGCCTGGTCGTCGTCGAGCAAGGGCACGGCCAGGGACACCGCATCGCCGGTGACCTCGTCGATCACCGACTGCTGCGTGCCGTAGACCACGCCGAAGGTCCGTAGGCGGATCCGCCGATCCCGGGGCAGGATCCGCTCACCCCGCAGGCGCGCGATCCAGTCCACGACGCCGGGCCGCAGGCCGCCCGCGGGCTCGCCGCGCCGTGTCGTGTCGGGGCCGGCCGGGGTGATGAGGGCTTCCAGGCTCCGCCAGGCCGCGCGGGCCGGGTCGTGCTCGCGCGGCAGGTACACCAGCGGCAGGCCCAGCTTCTTCTCCTGGGCCCGGCTGCGGCGCCAGGCGGTCATCGGCTCGACGTGCTGCATGTTCCGCGCCGCCAGCGGGTCGCCGTAGGTGAGGACGACTCCGTGCACACCGTCGGCGTCGGCGTGCAGGAGCAGCCGCCGGGACTGCCAGGTGTACAGGTCGCACGGGCCCGCCGGGCGCGCGGCGAGATCGTCGGCCGCGCCGGGAGCGGTGGGCGGGCGCCGCCACGCGGGCCGGTCCTCGGCACCCGTCGCCGGCTGATCGTCGTCGGCGACGAGATTGAGCAGCAGCGTCTCGCGCAGGGTGTCCCCCTCGACCAGGACGGCGCCGAGGTTCCCCGCCCAGGCCACGCCCTGCGGGTAGGCCCTGCCGCCCTTGGCCCGGGGATCGCCGACGACGCCGCTCTTGATCCCGGAGGTGTCGTAGGCCTGGGCGTGGACCACCCAGCGGGCGGCCTCGGCGAACGAAAGCCGCTCGGCGCCCGGCAGGCGGGTGGTGAAGAAGGGGGCTCCGTTGGGCACGTCCGCGACGATCCGGTTCAGCGAGAACACCTCGCCGGAAGCGGTGCGCAGCCCGGGGGTCTGGAAGAACGGCGTACGCGGGTGCAGCAGGTCGAACCGCTCGCGGTGCCGGAGCAGATAGCCGTCCACGACCGTGAACGGACGGGAATCCGCCCACAGGCCGGCCCACGCCGCGACGCTCCTCGGGCCGTCCAGGGCGTCGTGGACGATCGCCAGCAGCAGCCTCGTGAGGGCGAAGTCCTGGGTCGCCAGGTCGCCCGCCAGCCGCCGCACCTCGTGCGCGCGGGCGAAGACGTCACGCAGGGACAGGACCGCCGGTTCCCCGGAGGTCAGCTGCACCGGCAGCCACGGCCGGCTCGTCAGGTCGAAGGACGGCACGCCCTCAGAAGCATCCGTGCGGTCACCGCCCATGGGACGCCCCGTACGCCGGTGCCCTACGGGGCCGAGCGCCCGCCTGCCGGGCGCCGCGGGATGCCCCCGGCGACCAGGTCGGCACACCGGCCACCCGCCGCACGACAACCGCCTCGGCGGCGGGGCACCGTACACAGCAGCCATACATCTTGCCATCCACCAGCAGAAAGAACCCCGCCGAAGGCGAGGAGCAGTCTCGTCCGATCCCCGCGGCCCGGCCGGGGCCCCGGGGATCATCCCCGCAGGCGCGAGGAGCAGGCGTTCTCCATGATCAAACGCCAGTCCGACTCCGGGTCATCCCCATATGCGGGGCACAGGCCAGTACGGGGTCGGGGAAACAAACGCAGCCACCACGAGATCCTGCCGACCCGGTGCCCCCGCGGCATCAGCCAGATGACTCGACCGCGCGGCCCGAGTAGCGGTAACGGAACGGTCTCAGCTCACCCTGAGGGACAGGACAGGCTCCCGTCTCCGGTCAGGACGCGCCCCGGTCCTCCCCCCTCCGCTCAGGAGCGGGCCGGCCCCAGCCGCCCGCTTCCGGCCGGACGGGAGCACCGTGACGCGCATCATGGCCGGTCCAGGCCGGGCGTCGCGCAGCGCGGCGCGGGTGGTGATCCCAAGCCAGGGGAACGCCTGGTAGAGATATGTCGGATCACTCGGTCTTGGAGAACATGGCAGTCGCACCCCTCTGAAGGGGTTACGACTGCGAGGGGTGCACCTCGTGTCCCCCCTGCGCGGCGGCCCCGGACGCGGGCAGCGGCGCCCGCACGCGCCGCTCCGCACCAGCGCTGTGGTACGCCCCCCGTAACGCCCGTGACACCTCGAACCGCGCAGCGGCGCGGCTGCGTCTGCCCGACCTGGCGTACCGGGTCAGTCATGGGCGGCCTCCCCTTGCGAGCCGTGAGGTGACGGCGACGACGGGGCCGAAGATCTCCTCCTGAAAGACGCGCATGCGGCCGGCGCGGGACGCGGGAGCACCCCGTCAGGCGGGCACCGAGTCGCCTGGCGGCACGAGGGGCCCCCGCGGACACGACGACCTAGCATGGGGAGGACGGTAGTCGCGGACATGGGACGCCCGAGATGGTCACGCCGGAGGGAAGCGCGGCGGCGCCGGTGAAGGCGCCGTTCGACCTGGCCTTCGCCGCGTCGGCGCTGATCGACGACTCGGGGACGGTGGTCGGCTGGACGGCCGCCGCGGAGCGGCTGCTGGGCTACCCCGCCGCGGAGGCGCTGCACCGACCCGCCGCGACCCTGCTCGCCTCCCCCCAGCAGGCGGCCAGGGCCGCGGAGATGGCGGCGCAGTGGCGCGGCCACGGCGACTGGGGCGGGCTGGCGGGCACCCGGCACCGCGACGGACGGCGGATCGAAGTGGGCCTGCGGGTGTCCGCCCTGACGGCGCCCGACGGCCAGGAGCGCTGGCTGGTGTCGGCGATCGACCTGGCCCACACCCCGTCCTGGGCGGTGAGCAGCACCATCCTCGAGGGCTTCCTCACCCGGTCCCCGATCGGCATGGCCGTGTTCAGCCCCGACCTGCGCTATGTGTGGCTCAACGAGACGCTGGAACACTTCGGCGGCGTGTCGCGCGAGCGCCGCATCGGCATGCGCCTGGCCGACGTCCTGCCCGGGATGGACACCGCGGCGATGGAAGCCGTCATGCGCAAGGTGCTGCTCACCGGTGAGCCGGTGATCGACCACGAGTTCCGGGGCTGGACGCTCGCGGCCCCCTACCGCGAGCGGTCCTTCTCCCTGTCCTTCTACCGCCTGGACGACGCCGAGGGGCGGGCGATGGGTGTCTGCTACATGGTCACGGACGTCACCGACCGGTGGCGCGCCCGAGCCAGACTCGCGCTGCTCAACGAGGCCGGGGCCTGCGTCGGCAGCACCTTGGACGTCACCCGGACCGCCCAGGAACTGGCCGACGTGTCGGTTCCGCGGCTCGCCGACTTCGTCGCCGTCGACCTGCTGGAACCGGTGCTGCACGGCGGCGAGCCTCCGCCCGGCCACGAGTTGGGCCGGGTGCCGCTGCGACGCGTCGGGATGCGCTCGGTGAACCCGGGCACCCCGGAGCCGATCTGGGCGGTCGGCGAGCGGATCGACGTCGGCGAGGCCTCACCGCACGTGCGCTGCATGACCTCCGGCCACTCCGAGGTGGAGGGCGACATCGCCGACGGCCGGGCGTCGTGGCTCACCGGCGATCCGGCCCGGATGGCCAAGATCCGCGAGTCCGGGGGGCGGTCGATGATGTGGGTGCCGCTGCGGGCCCGGGGCACCGTCCTCGGCGTGGTGACCTTCGTCCGGCACCGTCGGCCCGTCCCCTTCGAGAACGACGACCTGCTGCTCGCCGAGGAACTCGCGGCCCGCGCCGCGGTGTGCGTGGACAACGCCCGGCGCTGGACCCGCGAGCACGAGGCGGCGCTCGCCCTGCAGCGCAGCCTGCTGCCGCAGACACTGGCGGGCGGCATGGCGCTGGAGATCGCCTACCGCTACCTGCCCACCGACATCCAGGACGGTGTGGGCGGCGACTGGTTCGACGTCATCCCGCTGTCCGGGGCGCGGGTCGCGCTGGTGGTCGGGGACGTCGTCGGGCACGGGCTGACGGCAGCGGCGACGATGGGGCGGCTGCGGACGGCCGTGCACACCCTCGCCGACATGGACCTGCCGCCCGATGAACTGCTGGCGCACCTGGACGACCTGGTCATCCGGCTCGCCGAGGAGGAGAGCCCCGACGAGTCCGTGGCCACCGCCGTCACCGGCGCCACCTGCCTCTACACCGTCTACGACCCGGTGACCCGCCGGCTGACGATGGCCCGCGCCGGGCACCCGCCGCCGGCCGTCGTGGACCCCCAGGGCCGGGTCGCCTTCGCCGAACTGCCCGCGGGCCCACCGCTCGGGCTGGGCGCCATGCCCTTCGAGTCCGCCGAGCTCGAACTGGCCGAGGGCAGCGTCGTCGCGCTCTACACCGACGGCCTGATCGACACCTTCGGCACGGACCTGGACGTCGGCCTGAACCGGATCGCACACGCCCTGGCCCGCCCCGGACTTCCCGTGCGCGAGCTGTGCTCGGCCATGCTGGAGCACCTGCCGCCCGGACCGCCCGCCGACGACGTCGCCCTGCTCGTCGCCCGTACGCGCGCGCTCGCCGCCGACCGGTTCGTCAGCTGGGAGCTGCGAGTGGATCCGGCGGTCGTCAGCGAGGCCCGGGCGCTGGCCACGCGCCAACTCGCCGGGTGGGGCATGGAGGAGCTGCTGCCCACCACCGAACTCGTCGTCAGCGAGCTGGTCACCAACGCCATCCGGCACGCCTCGGGGCCGATCCGGCTGCGGCTGATCCGGCAGTCGGTCCTCATCTGCGAGGTGTACGACGGCAGCAACACCGTGCCCCGGCTGCGGCACGCCCGCACCACCGACGAGGGCGGTCGCGGGCTCTTCCTCGTGGCCCAGCTGACCCGCCGGTGGGGCACCCGGTACACCGCCGACGGCAAGCTGATCTGGGCGGAGCAGGACATCCCTGACAGCACCGCCGGCTGACCGCCCGGCCCGTCCGGACCGCCCGGACCGCCGCGCGTCCGGCGGTCGGCGCCCGAGCGCCGCCGCCCGTCCTGGGCAACCCACCCCGTTCCGCCCTGTCCCGCGCTCTTCCACGCCTTTTGCGGTTGTGTCAGTGGGCTGTGCTGAAGTGGATCCGTGGACGCTGCGGAACTCGTCTGGAAGGCGGAGGAAACCATGGCCGATCTCACCGATCTCGCTGCACCCCCGGACGTGGCGCAGGAGCTGGAACGGTATCGCGTGGAACTGACCGGCTACTGCTACCGGATGCTGGGTTCCGCCTTCGAGGCGGAGGACGCCGTCCAGGACACGATGGTGCGGGCCTGGCGCGCCTACGACCGCTTCGAGGGCCGTTCCAGCCTGCGCTCCTGGCTCTACCGCATCGCCACCAACGCGTGCCTGGACATCCTGGGCGGCACGGGACGCCGCGCCCGCCCGATGGACCTGACCTCACCCGGGACGGCCGACGGCCCGCTGCCCGGCACCCTCCCGGAGAGCACCTGGATCTCCCCCGCTCCCGACGGCCGCATCCTGCCCGCGACGAGCGACCCGGCCGACCTCGCCGACCAGCGCGAGAGCGTGCGCCTGGCGTTCATGGCCGCACTGCAGCACCTCGCGCCGCGCCAGCGGGCGGTGCTCATCCTGCGGGAAGTCCTGCAGTGGAAGGCCGCCGAGGTCGCCGATCTGCTCGACACCACCGTCGCCTCGGTCAACAGCGCTCTGCAACGGGCCCGCGCCACCCTCGCCGCCGCCGGCCCCGCCGTGACCGATCCGGCCCGTCCGCTCGACGAGGAGCAGCGCGCCCTGCTCGGCCGCTACGTCGCCGCCTTCGAGTCCTACGACCTCGACACCCTCACCGCGCTGCTCCACCACGACGCCACACTGTCCATGCCGCCGTTCGGCCTGTGGCTGCGCGGGAAGGCGGACATCAAGGCCTGGTTGCTCGGGCACGGCTCAGGCTGCCGCGGTTCGCGTCTGGTCCCGGTGACGGCCAACGGCACTCCGGGGTTCGGGCAGTACCGTCCCGCCCCGGACGGCGGTCACGAGCCGTGGGCCCTGCAGGTCATCGAGATGTCAGACGGCCGGATCACCGGGCTCAACTCCTTCCTCGACACCGAGCGGCTCTTCCCGCTCTTCGGCCTCCCCGCACATCTCGAGCCCCCGGCCCGCTGACCCGTCCAGCCCGCTGAGCGCGAGCAGCTCCCGCAGCGCGCTGCCGGCGCCCCGCAGCCGGATCCGCCCGCCGTGCCGCAGGGCCGTGAGCTGGAGCCGCGCGAGGGCGTCGAGCAGGAGGGCGTCGGGGGCGCCGTCGAGCCCGCCGACGTCGCACACCACCGTGCCGCCGCCCCGCCCCGCCAGCAGCGCCCGCAACCGCTCGAGCATCGGCGGGATCCCGGCGCGGTCGAGCCTCCCGGTCAGGATGAGCACGGCAGGCGCGCCTCCACCCGGCTGCGGCGCGGGCGGCGGTGGCGAAGACGCGGAGCCGGGCATGGGAGACCTCCTGGGGCGGGTTCCGGGTGCGGGCGAGCGGGTCCCCTGCGTCCCCGTGCCCGTACCTCCCTCTCTAGGACGGGCGGCGGGACGGAAATCCATCGATGTCCCGCCGCTCAGCGTCCGAGCAGCGCCGTGATCTCCCGGGGCGACCAGGCCCCGTCCGCGCACTCCGCGAGATAGGCCGCGATGCCGGGCAGGTCCCAGGCGCCCGTCTCGGCCAGTCCCTCGGCGATGTGCCGTAGATAGCTCCCGGAGGGCACGACGTGCCCGATCCCGCCGCAGGCCCAGGGCGCGGTGAACGTGACCACCGGGTGACCGTCCATGTCCCCCGGGTACAGCAGCGTCTCGTACCGCCCGTCGCCCAGCCGGTGCCTGCCGTGCCGCAGCACCTCGCCGAGGTCGAGGTCGGCGCCCGGCGCGCGGTACATCTCCTGGGCGACGAGGTCCGAGAACTGGCCGGCCGTCAGCAGATGCGCCCGTGCCCGCACCCCGCCGCCCGGCGCGCCGCCGTCGTAGAAGGCCCGGCCCCCCGACCAGACAGGCGACCGCGTCGCGAAGTACATCCGCCCCGGCAGCAGCAGCGGCACCGACCGCAGCGGCCGGCGCGCGTCGCGGCAGCCCGGGTACTCCCGGCCGCCGCCGGGCGGCACCCCGCCGGAGAGGTAATGGGTGAGGCGTGTGAGGTGGGTGTTGGAGCCGTACGCCGCATACCAGATGAGACCGGGCGCCCGGCCCCGCCGGCCGGCACCCCGCAGCCCCGTGCGCCGCGCAGTGGTCACCGCTCCATGATGCCGCGGGAGCGGACGGCGGCGCGGTCCCGCGAAAGCGCGGAGCGCCCCGCGCTCCCGGCACAGGCCGCCGGGCCCCACGGATCCGGCACGCAGATGCCGGGGGCAGCAGCCAGGCGACCCGCAGCAACGGCGGCCCCCGCACGGCGACGAACCCCTCGACGTCCGTCTCCGCATCCCTCACACCGTGGTGTCCTTGTCACCGCGTTCCCGTCCGTGCTCCCAGCGGCCTCACATCCGTTCGAACCGGGTGGCACACCGGTTCGGTTGCCGGGAATCCGGGACCGCCCTCGTTCGTTGCCGCCTCGGACGGGCGCGCGACGTGCGGCCGTCCCCAACTGGCAGCAGAAGAAAGGGCGTTCTCCGTGGCAACCGCACCCGACCGGCCGGAAGCAAGGAGCGTCGGCCTGTGAGCAACGTCACCAAGGGCCTCGCCAAGGTCGAGGTCCGGCTCAAGTGGGACCCCAGCCCGATGGGCGCACCCGTCAGCGACCTCGACATCGTCGCGGCGACCTACCCCGCGGACGACCCGCACGGCGTCCCGGCGTACCTCGTCCACTTCGACAGCCGCTCCCCGGACGGCACCATCTCGCTGAACCGCGACAGCAGGACGGGCAAGGGACTGGGCTTCGACGAGGTCATGGCCCTCGAGCTCGACCGGCTGAGCCCCGCCTACGGGCGGGTCGTGGTCGGAGTGGTCGTGCAGCAGCGCGACGGCCGGATGACCTTCGGCGACATCGCGGGCACCGGCGTGCAGGTGGTCGAGGGCCACACCGCCCTCGCCGCCTCCGACCTCGGCGAGGTCGCCGCCGCCACGGCAGCCACCGTGGGCGAGTTCCGTCGCGGCGACGACGGCGCCTGGCACTTCAGGCCCGGTGTCCGCGGCTACGACGCCGACCCGGCGTCCTTCGCCCGTGTGATGGGCGGCGCCGGCGGCTGACCGGCCCCCGGGGACGCCGGCGCCCTCCCGCGACGCGCGCGTAGGGCGCCGGCGTCCTCGCGGCCACGCCCCCGCACGCCCCGTGGCCTCACGCGCCCTGGCTAGACGACGCCCTGCGCTGTCATGGCCTCCGCCACCCGCAGGAAGCCCGTGATGTTGGCACCGAGGACGTAGTCGTCCGGAGCGCCGCCGTACGCCGCGGCGGTGGCCCGGCAGTGGGTGTGGACGTCACGCATCACCTGCGCGAGCCGGGCCTCGGTCCGCTCGAAGGGCCACAGCTCGCGCGACGCGTTCTGCTGCATCTCCAGCGCCGAGGTCGCCACCCCGCCCGCGTTGGCGGCCTTGCCCGGGCCGAAGAGCACGCCCGCCTCCCGGAACACCTCGATCGCCTCCGGGGTGCACGGCATGTTCGCGCCCTCGGCCACCGCCAGCACGCCGTTCTTCACCAGCGTCCCGGCGTCCTGCCCGTCCAGCTCGTTCTGCGTGGCGCACGGCAGCGCGACATCGCATGGCACGTCGAAGACCGAGCCCCGCTCGGAGTACCGCGCCGAGGGCCTGGCCTCCGCGTACGCCGACAGCCGCGCCCGGCGCACCTCCTTGATCTCCTTCAGCAGCTCCAGGTCGATGCCCTTCTCGTCGACGACATGGCCGCCGGAGTCCGAGCAGGCCACCACCGAGCCGCCCAGGGCATACACCTTCTCGATGGCGTAGAGGGCGACGTTGCCCGAGCCGGAGACCACCGCCCGGCGCCCCTCGAAGCCCTGCCCGCGGGTGGCGAGCATCTCGGCCGCGAAGTACACCGACCCGTACCCCGTCGCCTCGGTCCGCGCGTGGGAGCCTCCCCAGGCGACGCCCTTGCCGGTCAGCACCCCCGCCTCGAAGCGGTTGGTGATCCGCTTGTACTGCCCGAAGAGGTAGCCGATCTCCCGGCCGCCCACCCCGATGTCGCCGGCGGGCACATCGGTGTGCTCGCCCAGGTGCCGGTGCAGCTCGGTCATGAACGACTGGCAGAAGCGCATGACCTCGCCGTCGGAGCGGCCCTTGGGGTCGAAGTCGGAGCCCCCCTTGCCGCCGCCGATCGCCAGCCCGGTCAGCGCGTTCTTGAAGATCTGTTCGAAGCCGAGGAACTTCACGATGCCGAGGTCGACGCTCGGGTGGAAGCGCAGGCCCCCCTTGTACGGGCCGAGCGCGCTGCTGAACTCCACCCGGAAGCCCCGGTTGACCCGCACGCGTCCCTGGTCGTCCACCCACGGCACCCGGAAGATCACCTGCCGTTCCGGCTCGCACATCCGCTCCGCGATCCGGGTCCCCAGGTACTCCGGGTGCCGCTCCAGCGCGGGCGCCAGCGAGCGCAGCACCTCCCCCACCGCCTGGTGGAACTCCGCCTCGCCCGGATTGCGCCGGCAGACGTCCGCGTAGACGGCCTCGATGTGAGCACTGACGTTCATGCGCGCCTTCCCTCGTCCGATGTCCCGGAAGCGCCCGCCGTGGCGCCGCGTCCGGCCGTTGCCGTGACAACGAGGGCGGACGGCGGAAGGCAAGGTGTCACCTGGAGCAATCCGCACCCCCGGAGGCACCGGGTCACCCGTACGGCCCGCGGACGGCCTGTGCCGTCGGCCGGTCCTCAGGGACGCTGCGCCGTCACGAGCCACAGCCGGGCGGTCAGCACGACGCCCCTGTCCGCGGTGGCGAACGCGCGGAAGGCCTCCAGCGCGGCGTCGCGGGCGCGGGAGCGCGCCCTCTCGTCGGCCCCGGCCTCGCGCAGCCAGTGCTGCACCGGTCCCCAGCCCATCAGGAAGTCGGCCGCGTCCTCGGCATCGCTCCCCCATACCTGGGGGAGGTCCACCGCCGTCGAGGCCACCCCGGCGAAACCCGCGCCGGTCAGGACCCGCTCGGTGTGCGCGGGGTCGGCGAAGGAGGCCGGTCCGGTGTTCCCGGTGAGGTCGGGTACGGGCACCACGGTCCCGATCGCCCGGTAGATCGTCGTCTGGTCCATGCCCGCGTGGCCGCGCGAGCACACGAAGGCCAGCCGTCCGCCCGGACGCAGGGCCCCGCGCAGATTGCCGAACGCGACGACGGGGTCGGCGAAGAACATCACCCCGAAGCGGCTCACCACCGCGTCGAAGCCCTCCCGGGGGAACGGGTGCACCTGGGCGTCCCCGCGGACGAAGGAGACGCCGCCGAGCCCTTCCCGCTCCACGACGACCGCCGCCTCCCGGAGCATCGGCTCCGACAGATCGATGCCGAGCACGGTGGCGCCGCGCCGTGCGGCGAGGCGGGCCACCCGGCCCGTCCCGCAGCCCACGTCCAGCACCCTGCTGCCCGCCGCGATCGGGAGGTCGTCGAGCAGGCAGCCGTTCGCCGCGTCGTTCAGCGCGTCGTACCGCTCCCGGTACGACGCCCAGTGCCGCCCTTCGTACCCGTTCCACGCCTCGGACTGCTCGCGGTTCACGATCGGATCGCCCATGACGCGAACCTACTGCGCCTTCCGTCCGCGCACGGCCTTCGCCGGCGCCGCCTTGACCTCGTCCCAGCGCGCGGCCTGCGCGCCGGCGAGGGTCCCATGCCGCTCACCAGGCCCTCGTCGGGCCCGGCCGTGCGCACCTGGAGAACGGAGGTCGATCCGTCGGCGGCGGTGACCTCGGCCTGCCCGAACCCGTCGCTGACACGACCGGTGCGGACGACGCGGACCCTGCCGACGAAGTCGGTGCGCGAGGGCGGGTGTTCTCGGGGTACCAGACGGCGCAGCGGCAGGAGCACCGCACACGTGCCGCCCAGGAGCACACCGGCGCTCCGGCCAGGACCCCACTGCCGTTGGACGGCCCGCCGGTCACCCCGGCCCGGCCAGCGCGGTGAACCACGCCCCCGACGCCGATCAGCAGCGACAGCGAGACGGTGACCGGGACCCCGCCCAGTCCGATCCCGGCAAGGAAGCCGGCGAAGTCCCCCGCGCCCCCGTGGTCTCCGCGGTGGGCGTCGACACCCTCACCCCCGTGCCCCCGTCGAGGGCGTCGACGTCCAAGCCACCGAGCAGAGCACTCCCCCAGTACCCGATGGCCACCACGAGCGCGAAGCCGAACAGGGCGCTCGGATGACGAGCGCGGCGTCGAAGAAGTCGCGCACCCCTGCCTTCCCCCCGCTTCGTGCGGCGGCTCCCGTTGTCGGTGCCATGACGATGATGGCCAGGGCCGGGGCCCACACGCATTGCCGAACCTCGGCAATCTTCGCGCCACGTTCACGTCTCATTGACGGCGCAACCGCATGAGCCACGGGTGCGCTCTCCGGCTTTCGGGACTCGAGAGCGAACGGCGTCCACCCCACAGACGTTAGGCCCGCGTCCGAACGGGTCGTCTTTCCGCGCCGCCGATGCGCCTCCGAGGCACCGGGCCGCCGATTGAGCCATGAATGAAGCGATAAGCGGACTGATCACCGCCTGTCACTCCACCCAGCTCGAAGGAGACGCACGATGCGTCGTATCAAGGCAGTGGCGCCGGTCGCGGCCGCCGTGCTCGCCGCGGTCCTCGCCTGCGGACCGCACGCGCAGGCCACATCCCCGGACCGCGACCCCGGCCCCCATGGCGTCGGTGAGCAGGTCATCAGACTGGACGACTCGGTGAGGGAGTTCGCCTCCGTCGACGTGGGCGCCCCGGGAACGAGCCTCGGCGACGAGGCCATCGGCTTCTCGGACTTCTTCCAGAACGGCCGCAAGGTGGGCACCGGCGGCTTCGTCTGCACCGTCATCAGCCTCCAGAACAGCCTGCGGCAGTGCGAATCCACCCTCCGGTTGGCCAAGGGCGACATCACCCTGCAGGGCTTCGCACCCTTCATCGTCAGCTTCCCGACCAGGTTCACCCTGGCGATCACCGGCGGTACCGGCACGTACCGCGACGCCCGCGGCTACATGGACGGCGTCAACATCGACGCCACGCATGCCAGGCTGACCGTCCACGTCACCAGGTGACGTCCGGGCGCAGGGTGCCCGACGGCGCCGCCCGCTCATGACGAAGGGCCAGGTCAGCATCTCTGACCTGGCCCTTCGCCCTTCGAGCGGTCAGGGCCCCTCAGGAACGCGGCCCACTGCGCCGGCCGCTGTCTGGGCCGAACAGTTCCGGTGCCGGCCAACCACCCCGCCTCAGCGGCCACGAGTACGCCATCGACGCCGTTCCGGCTGCCGTCGCCCGCTCCGCGCAAGGGCCTGTCACCGTCCTCACCTCCGACACCGAGGACCTCGGCTGGCTCTGTGGACCCGGCATCGAGGTCGTCGAAGTCCGACGCCGGCAGATCGTGGACGCTCGCGCTCGCGCGCCGCACTCGGCTCGTCCGCGGAACACAAAAAGCCCAGGTTCCCCTCAGGGAACCTGGGCCTCTCTGAGCCGCCTAAGGGAATCGAACCCTTGACCTACGCATTACGAGTGCGTCGCTCTGGCCGACTGAGCTAAGGCGGCAAGCTGCCGAGACAGCTTGGCATCGGCAGCGGGCACAAGTCTACACAGTTCTTGAGGGGCCCCTGACCAGGTGCGGCCGCGGCCGCACCGGACGCAGGGCCGAGGGCCCCTCGCCGTCAGCAGGTCGTGCCGTCAGCCGGGGGCGTGCCCTCCAGGAGGTAGCGGTTGACGGCCGAGTCGATGCAGTCGCTGCCGCGGGCGTACGCCGTGTGGCCGTCGCCGTCGTAGGTGAGCAGGACGCCGGAGTCGAGCTGGCCGGCCAGGGACTCGGCCCACTCGTACGGCGTCGCCGGGTCGCGGGTGGTGCCGACGACGAGGATGGGGTCCGCGCCGGCGGCCTCGATGCGGTGCGGCCTGCCGGTGGGCGGGACGGCCCAATAGGCGCAGATCATGCTCGACCACACGAGGTTCTTGCCGAAGTGCGGGGACTCCTCGGTGAAGGCGGCGACGGACTGCTCGGCGGCCTGCGGACCGGACAGGGCCGGCGGCAGGTCGAGGCAGTTGACGGCGGCGTTGGCGTACATGAGATTGTCGTAGTGGCCGCGGCTGTCGCGCTCGTAGTACGTGTCGGACAGCGCCAGCAGACCGCTTCCGTCGCCCTTGTTCGCCTTGGTGAGCGCGGCGCGCAGGGTCGGCCACGTCGACTCGTCGTACATCGCGGCGATCACGCCGGTGGTGGCGAGCGCCTCGGTCAGCTTGCGGGCGCTGCCGGTGCTCAGCGGCTTGGAGTCCAGTCGCTCGAAGAGGGCGTCGAGGCGGTGCCCGGCGTCCTCGGTGCTCTTGGTGCCGAGCGGACAGTCGCGGTGCGTGATGCAGTCCGCGGCGAAGGCGTCGAAGGCGATCTCGAAGCCGGAGGCCTGCCCCCGGCTCGCCTCGAGTGCGGAGATCGACGGGTCGACCGCGCCGTCGAGGACGAGCCGGCCGGCCTTGTCCGGGAAGAGCTCGGCGTAGGTGGCGCCCAGGAAGGTGCCGTAGGACTTGCCGACGTAGGTCAGCTTGCGGTCGCCGGCCAGGGCGCGGAAGACGTCCATGTCGCGGGCGGACTCCACCGTGCTGACGTGCCGCAGCAGCTTGGCGGAGCGCTGCTCGCAGCCCCCGGCGAACTCCTTGTCGGCGGCGACGAGGGCGTTGACCTCCGCGCCGTCGTCCGGGGTGACGTCGGTCGCCGTGAAGGCGTCCATCTGGCGGTCGCTGAGGCATTCGACGGGCTCGCTGCGGGCCACGCCGCGCGGGTCGATGGCGGCCATGTCGTAGCGGGAGGTGACCGCCGAGGGGTAGCCGAAGGCCGCGTACTGCAGGTAGTCGATCGCTGAGCCGCCGGGGCCGCCCGGGTTGACCAGCAGGGTGCCGAGCCGCTTGCCGGAGTCCTCGGCCCGCTTCCGGGCGACGGCGAGCTTGAGGTCCGTGGCGGCGGACGGGTGGGCGTAGTCGAGGGGGACCCGCATGGTGGCGCACTGCATGCCCGGCATGTCCTTGCATTCGCCCCAGGACAGGCGTTGCTCGTAGTACGGCCGGAGGTTGCCCAAGGCGTCCGCGGCGACGCCCGAGGGCGGCCCGCCGAGGGACCCCGCCGGGGACGATGCGGCGGCACGGTGGGTGCTGCCACCGGTCGTGCACGCGGACAGCAGCAGCCCGGCGACGGCGAGGACGGTGCCGGAGGTACGGAGCAGGCGCGGGGTGTGCATCGGAGCCTCGGTTCCCTCGTGGTGGTGGTCTGGAGCGTATCCGCAGGGCCGGTGGCGAACCGTCCTGCACAGCCCTCGTACGGGTGATTCCGGCCCGCGCCGTCAGGGACGGTAAGGGCCGTCGAGCTTCTCGGTCGCGTAGCCGGCGACGAGGGCGAACAGCCGCCGCCGAGGCGCGATGCCGTCCAGCAGCCGGACCTCGGCGGTCACGTCGCGCACCCGCCCGCGCAGGGCGACGGCCGAGCGCCGCGCGGCCTCCTGTCCGGAGGGTACGGCGAGCAGCAGCGCGGGGCGCGGCGTGCCGCGCCCCCTGGTGTCGCGGCCGTCGGGTGAGTACGGCTGCGGTCCGGACCGGTCGATCCCCGCGTAGCCGCCCGAGACGCCGATCGCCGAGACGAAGTCCCGGGGGTCCGCCAGCTGCTGCCGCACGACGCAGGCCGCGTCCTCGTCGACGCCCAGCAGCGCCCGCGCGGAGCGGCCGGGCAGGACGCGGTAGAGCCGGGCCACCGCCGCCGGGACGGGCGCGGGGCCGGCGTCGGGGTCGCAGCGGGCGGGCATCACGACGACGAAGGGGTCCGCGACACCCCGCAGCGACTGGGCGGCGAACCCGGCGAACAGATCCGGGTCGGCGGGGTCGACGTGGGCCACGACCAGGGGGAAGTAGACGCCTGCGGAGTCCGGGTAGTCGTACTGCGGTGGCAGCCAGACCCGCGTGCCGTCGGACAACTGCTGGAGCGTGCCCCCGGCGGGGTGACCAAGGGTGCGCGGCGGCACCAGCCCGGCATCGGCGGGGTCGGACGGCACCGGCCGCGGCGGCGGCGACGGGCGGGGCGGCGGGGACCCCGCGGCGGTGACCGAGTGGGGCGGGGAGGACGGCGGAGCCCCGGAGCCGGGCGGCAGGTCGGCCGCCAGGGTGATCACCACGGTGGCGGCCAGCGCGGAGCCGGCCCCGCGCAGCAGCGTGCCGACGCGCTTCACGGGCAGTTCGTACACGCGGCCCGCGCGCTGCTCCCACCAGTGCCGCAGCGCCGAGCGGGCGAGCGCCACCGCTGCGGCCCCGGCCGCAGTCAGCAGCGCGTACAGAACGACGACCTCGGCCACCTCGGGCACGTGCGGCACCACCTCGCGACGTCCCCAACGGTGCTTCGGGCACGGGCGGCACCCGCGCCGGAGGCAGGGGGGAGCGCATCCCGTGCGCTGGGATCACCCCCGCGGGGACAGCGGCCGGGGGCACCGCACAGCAGCCTGCGGTAAGGCCCGGCGCACCGGGGAGCGGCAACGCGCGGGCAGCGCAAACGATCACCCGTCCGCCGGATGATCAAGGGCGCGGCGCCACTCGCGCGCGGGCCGTCCGGCACGCCGCGCGGCCGTCCCGCGCGCCCGGGGGTCCATCGGACCTGCCGGGGGTCGGCCCACACGCTGGGGGGACTGTCCCACCCCAAGGGGCAACGCGCACGCAGGCCGCCGACCCACCCCAAGGGTCAACCGCACGCAGGCGCCGACCCACGCCAGGAGCCGTCCCGCGCGGCGCTGTGTCAGCCCGCACGCAGGCCGCCGACCCACCCCACAGGTCAACCGCACGCAGGCCGCCGACCCACGCCACGGGTCAACCGCACGCAGGCCGCCGACCCACGCCAGGAGCCGTCCCGCGCGGCGCGGTGTCAGCCCGCACGCAGGCCGCCGACCCACCCCCAAGGGTCAACCGCACGCAGGCGCCGACCCACGCCAGGAGCCGTCCCGCGCGGCGCTGTGTCAGCCCGCACGCAGGGCCAGCGTCATCGCCTCGACCGCCAGCAGCGGCGCGACGTTCCTGTCCAGGGCTTCACGGCAGGCGAGCACCGCCTCTATCCGGCGCAGGGTGTTCTCCGGCCGGGAGCCCGCCGCGATCCGCTCGACGGCGTCCCGGGCCTCGACGTTGGCGATCGCGACGGAGGTGCCGACCTGCACGGCCAGCACGTCCCGGTAGAACCCCGCGAGGTCGGTGAGGGCCAGGTCGAGGGTGTCGCGCTGGGTGCGGGTGGACCGGCGCTTCTGCCGGTCGGCGAGCTCCTTCATCACGCCCGCCGTGCCCCGCGGCATTCGGCTGCCCGCCCCCGCGGCCGCGCCCAGCGCCGCGCGCAGCTCCTCGGTCTCCTTGGCGTCCATCTCCTCCGAGACCTGCTTGGCGTCCTCCGTCGCCGCGTCCACCAGCTCCTGCGCGGCCTTGAGGCAGCCCCCGACGTCGTCCACGCGCAGCGGCAGCCGCAGCACGGCCGCGCGGCGACTGCGCGCCGCCTCGTCGGTGGCGAGCCGGCGGGCGCGGTCGATGTGGCCCTGCGTGGCGCGCGCGGCGGCCCCGGCGAGCGCGGGGTCGATGCCATCGCGCCGGACCAGCACCTCGGCGACGGCGTCCACGGGCGGGGTGCGCAGCACCAGGTGCCGGCAACGCGAGCGGATCGTCGGCAGCACGTCTTCGATGGACGGCGCGCACAGCAGCCACACCGTCCGGGGCGCGGGCTCCTCCACCGCCTTCAACAGCACATTGCCGGCACCCTCGGTGAGGCGGTCGGCGTCCTCCAGCACGATCACCTGCCAGCGGCCGGAGGCGGGCGAGAGCGTGGCGCGGCGGACGAGCTCGCGGGTGTCCTTGACGCCGATGGAGAGCAGGTCGGTGCGGACCACCTCTACGTCGGCGTGCGTACCCACCAGCGTCGTGTGGCAGCCGTCGCAGAAACCGCAGCCCGGCGCGCCGCCCAGGGCCCGGTCCGGGCTGACGCACTGCAGGGAGGCGGCGAAGGCACGGGCGGCTGTGTCACGGCCCGCCCCGGGCGGGCCCGTGAACAGCCAGGCGTGCGTCATCTTCGACGCGGACGGCAGCGTGGTGCCCGCGGCTGCCGCCGTCACAAAGGCGTCGGCGTCCCGCGCGGCGGCGGCCAACTGCTCCGTCACCCGGTCCTGGCCGATCAGGTCGTCCCATACCGCCATCGCGCCCGCCCGTCCTGTGCTGCCGTCTGCCTCTCGCGTCTCCGGCCGGCTCGCGGCCTCGAGACCCCACCATTGTCGGGCACACCACCGACACAGGGATGCGCCGCTGCGCGCCCGGCACCTGGCGCCGGCTTCGCGAGTCCTGCGCGGCCCCCTGCCTACGAGACCCGACAGCGGACGGGCCGGTGGCCGCGCCATAGGCTGCGCGGCCAGGCCCGGCAGGGCCGCGACGGCGGCAGCCGCGCCGCCCTACAGCGGCAGCCGCCGCACCCCGCCCGCCACCGCACGCTGTTCCGGCACCTCCGTGCCCGTCCAGCAGGAGCCGCGCCGGGCCAGCAGGCGGCGCAGCCAGACCTCCGTGGCGACCAGGTCGGTGAGGCCGTCGACGGGCACCGGTTCGCCGTCCGCCGCCGCGCGCAGGGCGCCCCGTACGACCCGGGCCTCGACGAGTCCGGCGTCCGCGAGCAGCGGGGCCTCGAAGAGGTCGAGCAGGTCGTCGACGGCCGACCGCAGGCCGGCGCGGACGGCGACGGCCGTGGAGGCGTGCGAGTTGGCGCCCCAGCCGGGCGGCAGCTCACGGATGCCCGCGCCCGCCAGGACCGAGCGCAGGATCGTGGCGCGGGCCCCCGGCTGGACGCGCAGCGTCTCCGGCAGCTCCCGGCACGCCCGCACCACCTGGTTGTCGAGGAAGGGCGCGTGGAGCCGCTGGCTGCGCACAGCCGCGGCCTGCTCGAAGACCCGGTGGTCGGCGGCGTGCCGGGCGAGCGCGGCGCGTGCCCGGCGCTCACCGGGACGCTCCACTGTTCTGCCCGGCCGGGCCACCGCTTCCTGCAGCCGCACCGACACCTCGGCCAGCGCCTCACCGGTCAGCCAGCGCGCCGCGGGCCCCGGCCGGCACCATGTGAGGGCGGCCAGAGACGCGGCCAGCGCGCCGCCGTGCTCCTCGAAGCGCCGGTTCATCAGCCGTGCCGCGGCGTCCTCCACGCCCTGCCGGTAGCTGGTGCGGGCCAGCCGTCGCGCCGCCCGGTACACGGTGAAGGGCACGAGGACCGAGCGCCCGGAAGGACCGTCCGCCCGTGCCAGGGCCGTGACGGGACGCAGCAGGCCGCGCCGCCGCCGGTCCAGCAGCAGATCCGCGAGCCGCGCCGGATGGGCGTCCAGCACCTGCCGTGCGCCGTGCCCCACGAAATGGTCGGCGCCGCCCGCCGCGAGGCGCCGCCGGTGCCGTTCCGCGGTGATCAGCGAGGGGCCCGGTTCGTCGGTGAGCGGCCCGCTGTCCAGGAGGTCGGCGTACGGCAGGGACTCCGGTCCGCCCGGCACGACGACATGGCGCAGGCGGGGGTCGGCGGCCATGCTGCGGGCCCGTTCCAGCTCCGCCTCGCGCGCCCGGACGGTTCCCGTGGCGAGGTCGTTGAAGGTCACCGCCAGCAGCCGCTGCCCCGCCGCGGAGCCGCGCCCGGGCATGGTGCCCGGCATCCCCGGCAGCCCGGCGGCGAGCAGGGCGAGCGTGGAGGAGGCGCTGCCCCCGGAGAGGTCGGCGCCGACGCCCGGCGCCGGGGCCTCGCCCGGTTCCGGTACGAAGCGGGGCCCGGCAAGGCGCGTCCGGACGGCGTCCACCAGAGCGTCGCGTATGCCGGCGATCGCGCGCTCCGGATCGGCGGCGGGGGCCGGAGTGCCGGCGACGGCGAGCGAGGCGGTGGGCTCGTAACCGCTGACCTCGGGCACCCCGTCGCGCATGATGAGCGCGTGCCCGGGCGGCACCCGGCGCACCCCGGCGTACGGGGTGCCCTCGCCGAGCGCCTCGGGCGAGTCGGGGCAGGCCAGCAGCGCCGCGAGATAGGTCACGTCCAGGGCGGCCTCGGTGAGGTCGGCCAGCGGCAGCGCGGCCGTTCCGTACGCCGTGCCCCGCTCCCACCGGGTGTGGAACACCGGCCGGGCGCCCGCGAGGTCGCCCAGCACCGTGATGCGGCGGCCGATCTGCAGGACGCAGGTGTAGCTCCCGGCCCAGGCCGTCAGATGGCGCAGCGCCCCGCCGCGCGCCGCGAACAGCCCGACGCGCAGGTCGGCGTCGGAGGCCGCGCAGTGGCCCAGCACGGCCAGTCGTGCCATGGAGCCGTTCTCGGCGTGGACGATCCGCACCTCGTCGCGGCGCCAGTCGCCCACCAGCCACAGCGGATCGGGGTCGTCCCACAGGAGTCGGGCGCCGACGGGATGCAGGGTGCGGTCGGCGCGTACGCCGGGAAGCTGTCCCACGGCAGCGCTGCTCCACCCCACCAACCACCGCATCGCCGCCTCCACAGGTCGTGGATTACGTGGGCCACCGTGGCCAACCGGCCCCGCGGCAGGCCGAACTGCCGCCCCGTCCGAGGAACATGCTGCCACGGAGCGGCGCACAAAGCGGCGCATGAGGGCATGCCTGAGCGCCGGACCGCGCCCCACACGCGGTCCGGTGCGGACCGGTTCGGCCCAACTCCCCACTCGAAAAGGTCATTTGGAGCGGGCAACCGGATTTCAAACGTCGCCTTCAGGTCAATGTCCGGGCAGCCCGCTTTCGCCCGATGTGCGACGTGCGGAGGTCGCGGTCCGGGAGGTGTGCCGCACCCCCCGGACCGGTCCGCCACCCGCGGGGATGGTGGTGACGGAGCCCCCTGACCCGCCGCTACCCCCCATTAGCCGCACATAGGAGCCGCGGGCCGACCCACGCCACCATGGAAGCGCCACCGCCCGAACCGGTACAGAGCGCGCGTGTGGGCGCACGGCCGCATACGCCGGTAGCACGCGCCACACGCAGGAGTCGCCAGGCCACATGCAGGGCAGGAATCTCGCCATCCGGGACAACAACTCTTAACGGACGGGATACGGCGAACTACGCTGGGTGCACCCGAGAAGCGCTGTCCCGGCAGCTCGGGGTCCGGCGCATGCCCGATGGCGGGCAGCGGCGGCCCCGACACCCCTCCCCGAGAGGCGCCGGGTCAGCCGTTGTTGTGCGTCGAGAGGGTGTGACAGGCGTGGCAGGCGAACGCGGCCCTCGCGCTTACGGCGAGAGGTGGTAGTGGTCGTGACCAAAGAACCCCGAGGACCCAACGAGAAACTCGGCACCCTCCTCGCCCTGGCCGGCATCAGCAACGCGGGACTCGCCCGCAGGGTCAACGACCTCGGCGCCCAGCGCGGTCTGACCCTGCGGTACGACAAGACCTCCGTCGCCCGCTGGGTCACCAAGGGCATGGTGCCTCAGGGCGCCGCCCCGCACCTGATAGCGGCGGCGATCGGCAGCAAGCTGGGCCGTCCCGTGCCCCTGCACGAGATCGGCCTCGCCGACGCCGACCCCGCGCCCGAGGTGGGCCTCGCCTTCCCGCGCGACGTCGGGGAGGCCGTCAAGTCCGCCACCGATCTGTGGAAGCTCGACCCCGGCCGACGCGGCCCGGGCGGCGGCGGCATCTGGCAGAGCCTCGCCGGCTCCTTCGCGGTCAGCGCGTACGTCACGCCCGCCTCCCGCTGGCTGATAACCCCGGCCGACGCCCGCGTCGCCCGCGAGGACCCGGCACCGGGCACGCACCACGTCGGCCACTCCGACGTCGCCAAGCTCCGCGAGGCAGCGGAGGACGCCAGGCGCTGGGACTCCAAGTACGGCGGCGGCGACTGGCGTTCCGGCATGGTCCCCGAGTGCCTGCGGGTCGAGGCGGCGCCGCTTCTGCTCGGCTCGTACAGCGACGAGGTCGGCCGCTCCCTCTTCGGGGCCACCGCCGAACTCACCCGGCTCGCCGGGTGGATGGCCTTCGACACCGGTCAGCAGGAGGCCGCCCAGCGGTACTACATCCAGGCGCTGCGGCTCGCCCGCGCCGCGGCCGACGTCCCCCTCGGCGGCTACGTGCTGGCGTCGATGTCCCTCCAGGCCACATACCGCGGCTTCGCCGACGAAGGCGTGGATCTGGCCCAGGCCGCGCTGGAACGCAACCGCGGTCTCGCCACGGCCCGCACGATGTCCTTCTTCCACCTCGTCGAGGCGCGCGCCCACGCCAAGGCCGACGAGAGCGCCGCCTGTGCCACGGCGCTGGCGGCCGCCGAGTCCTGGCTCGACCGCGCCCGCGACGGCGACGCCGACCCTCCCTGGCTCGGCTTCTACTCCTACGACCGCCTCGCCGCGGACGCCGCCGAGTGCTACCGCGACCTGCGCGTGCCCGGGCAGGTGCGCCGCTTCACGGAGACGGCACTCGCACAGCCCACGGAGGAGTTCGTGCGCTCGCACGGCCTGCGGCTCGTCGTCTCGGCGGTCGCGGAGCTCGAGTCCGGCAACCTGGACGCGGCCTGCGCGGCCGGGGCCAAGGCGGTGGAGGTCGCCGGGCGGATCTCGTCGGCCCGGACGACGGAGTACGTGCGCGACCTCCTGCAGCGGTTGGAGCCGTACGGGAACGAGCCGCGCGTCGCGGAGCTGCGCGAGCGCGCCCGTCCGCTGCTGGCCGCCCCCGCGTAGCCGCCCGCCGGGGCCGCGAGGGGTGCTCTCGGCGCCCCTCGCGGCCCGTGCGGCGCAGCCGGAGGCGGTGATGGGGGCAGTACTTCGGCGGGCTGCGGACGGGGGCGGAGTGCTGTCGCGGCGGTTGCGATTCGGCTCTCCCGCCGTCTCGCGCCCTTCAGGCGCACAGAGGCGGACTGCGGAGAGGGCGGGCTGGGGCGGCCCTCCTCGGCAGTGTGCGGGCCCGGGTGGCCGGCCGAGGTCCAGGCGCCGGAGCGGGGTCGGCGCCTGAACCCACGCCACCCACCCGCCCGCGCAGCGGAGCCTCAAGCAGGCACCCTCCCCGTCCGCAGCCCGCATCTGCGCGCCCCGGCGCGAGACGGCGCGAGACGGCGCGACAGCCGACGTACCGCCCCCACCGGCGCCGGCGCAGGTTTGCCGCGGGCTGTTGCGGGCCAAGCCTTACGCGGGAGGTGACCGCGCGCATGGACACCGCGGACGTCGTCGTCATCGGCGCCGGCATCGTCGGCCTGGCGACCGCCTACGCGATCACCCGCACCTCCCCCGGCACGTCCGTCCTCGTCCTGGACAAGGAGGACGGCCCCGCACGCCACCAGACCGGCCACAACAGCGGCGTGATCCACAGCGGCGTCTACTACCGCCCCGGCTCCCTCAAGGCGCGGTACGCGACACAAGGCGCCGCCGAGATGGTGAAGTTCTGCGCCGGCAACGACATCCCGCACCATGTGACGGGCAAGCTGATCGTCGCCACGGAAAAGGACGAGCTGCCCCGGCTGCACGCCCTCGTCCAGCGCGGGCGGCAGAACGACATCCCGGTGCGGGAACTGGGCCCCGCCCAGATCGCCGAGCGGGAGCCCCACGTACGCGGCCTGGCGGCGATCCACGTCGGCACGACGGGGGTCTGCGACTTCACCGCCGTCGCCGCGGCCATGGCCCGTCTCGCCACCGAAGGCGGCCGCGGCGAGGCCCGCGTCTCATACGGCACGGAGGTCCGGGCGCTCCACCGCGACGGGCGGACCGTGATCGTCGAGCCCCGCGGCGGCCCCCCGGTCCGGGCCAGGGCGCTGGTGAACTGCGCGGGCCTGCACTGCGACCGCGTCGCCCGCATGGCCGGAGCCACGGACGAGGACATCGCAGGCGTGCGCATCCTGCCCTTCCGCGGCGAGTACTACGAGCTGCGCCCGGCCCGCGCCGGCCTCGTGCGCGGCCTGGTCTACCCCGTCCCGGACCCCGCGTTCCCCTTCCTCGGGGTGCACCTGACCCGGGGCGTCGACGGCTCGGTGCACGTCGGCCCCAACGCCGTCCCGGCGCTCGCCCGCGAGGGCTACCGGCGGCGCACCGTGCGCCCGCGCGACCTCCTCGAGACGGCCGCGTTCCCCGGCACGTGGCGGATCGCCCGCCGCCACTGGCGCTACGAGGTCGGCGAGGTCGGCCGCTCGGTGTCGAAGCGTGCCTTCGTCGCGTCCGTACGGCGACTGCTGCCCGAGGTGAACGCCGACGACCTCGTGCCCGCGGAGGCCGGGGTACGGGCGCAGGCCGTGCTGCGCGACGGGACGCTCGTCGACGACTTCCTCATCGCGGGCGACGGCCCCTTCATCCACGTGCTCAACGCCCCCTCTCCCGCCGCGACGGCCTCCCTGCCGATCGGCCGGGAGATCGCCCGCCGGGCGCTGGCGGTTCTGGAACGCGCCTGACCGGCACCTATGCGTCGGCGTACGTCCCCAGCACACACGGCAGCACGGCAGGACACGTACGCGACCGGCACGTACGTAAAATCGACGCATCATGTCGAAGTCCCGCACCCCCCACTTCCCGGGCGGCCCCGCCTCCCACCCGCACCCGAACGCGCACACCGAGCAGCGCATCCGCACCTTCCACCCCCGCCGCGGCCGGGTCACCCACGGCCAGCGGGCGGCGCTGGAGCGGCGCTGGGCGGACTGGGGCGTCGACATCGACGGCACGCCGCTCGATTTGGACAAGCTCTTCGCCGACGCCGACCTCGGCCCGGACCGCCCCGTCGTCCTGGAGATCGGCTTCGGCATGGGCGACGCCACCGCCGCGATGGCCGCCGCCGACCCCCGCACAGGCATCCTCGCCGCGGACGTGCACACCCCCGGCCAGGGCAACCTCGTCCACCTCGCCGAGCGCGAGGGCCTGCGCAACGTCCGGGTCGCCAACGGCGACGCCGTCGTCCTGCTGCGTGACATGCTCGCCCCCGGCTCGCTGGCCGGCCTGCGGGTCTACTTCCCCGACCCGTGGCCCAAGGCCCGCCACCACAAGCGCCGCATGATCCAGCCGGAGTTCGTGGCGCTCGCCGTGTCGCGGCTGCGCCCCGGCGCGACCGTGCACTGCGCGACCGACTGGGAGCCGTATGCCGAGCAGATGCTCGAGGTGCTGACGGCCGAGCCCGGCCTGGTGAACACCTACGCCACGGCCACCGGCTACGCCGAGCCGCGCCCGTCGTTCCGCCCGATGACGAAGTTCGAGCGCCAGGGCCTCGCCAAGGGGCACGTCGTCCACGACCTGGTCTTCGAACGCCGGTGACCGTCCGGTGGTGCGGAATCACCGTCACACCGTCGCGCCACGAGGTCGCCGCCCCGTAAGGTCAGCGAGTGTCCTCGTACCCGCAAGCGCCCGACTCGCCCCTCCCAGGGCCGGCGGACCGACCCGTCGCACCCGAGTCCCCGGAACGCCTGCAGCAACCCCAGTTCGCTCTGCCCGCGCCCGCGCAGTGGCACTACAAGCCGCGACGGCGCTTCTGGGCGAACCGGACGTTCTGGCTGGTGGCGCTCTTCTCCGTGCTCGCGCTATGCGGAGTGATCATCCTTGCGCTGGTGCGCCGGCAGACCGGCACGGAGGGCCTGCTGGTCGGTCTGATCCTCGCCGTCCTGCCGGTCCCGATCCTCGGCGGTGCCTTCCTGTGGCTGGACCGGGTGGAGCCGACACCCCTGCGTGACGCTCTCTTCGCCTTCGTCTGGGGTGCGTGCGCCGCCACGCTGGTCGCCCTCCTCGCCAACACATATGCGACCGAACTGCTCGCGACGGCCTTCACCGCCACCGACTCGCAGAGCAACGTCTGGGGGGCGACCTTCGTGGCCCCTGTCGTGGAGGAGAGCACCAAGGGCGCCGCCATCCTGCTGCTCTTCCTCTTCCGCCGCCGCGACTTCACCGGGATCGTCGACGGGGTCGTCATAGCCGGACTCACCGCCACCGGCTTCGCGTTCACCGAGAACATCCTCTACCTGGGCTCCGGCTTCGCCGAGGACCAGGCGTACGGCCCTCACGGCGGCCTGGGCACGACCGCGGCGATGTTCGTCGTCCGGATCGTGATGACCCCCTTCGCGCACCCGCTGTTCACCTCGCTCACCGGCATCGGCTTCGCCATCGCCGCCACCTCCCGCCCCGGCCAGGCCCGCCGCTGGCTGGCGCCGGTGGGCGGCTGGCTGCTCGCGATGGTCCTGCACGGCACCTGGAACGGCTCCGCCTCGTTCAGCCCGCTCGGCTTCCTCGCCGTCTACGCGACGGTGATGGTCCCGCTCCTCGGCCTGCTGGTCTGGCTCGCGATCTGGTCCCGCTCGAACGAGCTCAAGACGATCCGCGCCCAGCTGCCCCAGTACGCCATGGCCGGCTGGCTCAGCCCGCCCGAGCCCACCGCCATCGGCTCCATGAGGGGCCGCGGGCTCGCCCGCTCCGCCGCCCGCGCCGCGCAGGGCAAGGCGGCCGCCCGCGCCGTCCGCGAGTACGTGTCCTTCGCGACCTCGCTCGCCTTTCTGCGAGCCCGCGCGAACCGCGGGGCGGCCGGCGCCGACTTCCAGGTCCGGGAGCAGGAGCTACTGCACCACCTGTGGGAGCGCAAGGCCGTCGCCCAGCCCGCGCTCGTGCATGCCGCCCACGCCATCCGGCCCGTTTTCCCGCCGGTCTACTCCTGGGTGACGCCCTCGCCGTACGGGCAGCCCTGGCCGCTCGCGCATGCATGGCCGGCACCTCAGGCGTGGCCGCGTCAGCAGACGTGGCCGCAGCAGGCGTGGCCGCACTCGCCGGGCCGGCCGCAGCGGCAGGCGTGGCCGCAGCAGCCCGCGCAGCCGGGGGCGCAGGGGGCCTATCCACAGGGCTGGGGACCGGGCCTTCCCCAGGTGCCGCCGCAGCAGGGATGGGGCGGGCAGGCAGCCGTCCCGGACGAGGACCCCTCGGGCGACGCACAGCCCCGCTGATTTCGGTCGCCGGAGCCCATGGCCCGCGACGCCGTCCGCGTACCACCCGGACGGGCGAGCGCGTACGACCAGCGGGGTGATCACCGCCCGCGCCCAGCGACCGACCGGACGTCCCCACGGTTGTCGGGATGTGCTGACCACCGAGCCCACCGGGTTGCGGCCCACCACGGACCAGGCCGCCGCCGTCGCCGCCACCGGCCGCAGCGGCGGAGAGCAGTCCGCCCTCGAGAGCCCGGCCACCCGTGCGCTCGCCGCGTCCCTCGGGGACGCCGGAAGCGTGCGGGTGCTGCGCGACGACCGCTCCTGCTGCTAGGAGATCCGCCGTGACCCGCGTTCCGAGCCGTGCCGGAGCACTCCGCACCCGCTACCGCGCCTGGCGCCGCGGCCGTCCCTTCTGGGCAGGAACGTGGACCCTGCTCGCCGGAGCGGAGATCCTCTTCATCCCGCTCGCACAGCCCTCGCTCATGATCCAAGGGGGCATCGCCGGTGTCTCCGGCCTCCTCATGGGCGTCTTCCTGCTCGTCCTCGGCCTCACCCTGTGGCTCGCCCCGCGCCACCGGGCCGTCATCGGCGTCGCCGCCCTGCTCTGCTCCGTCGCCTCCCTGGTGCTGTCCAACTTCGGCGGCTTCCTCATCGGCTTCCTGATGGGCGTCGCCGGCGGGGCCATGGCGGTCGACTGGATGCCGGACGAGGACGACGACGGCGGTCACGGACGGCGCTCCAGGCCCGTTCCCGACTGGGGCGGCGGGCACGGCACCACGGGCCCCGACGTACCGAACGACACCGCACCCGCTCCCGCGGGCGACTCCGAGCCGACGCCGCCCACGGCCTCGTGACGGAGGTCGGCGGCGTCAGTCCGCTGACTGGCACACGACGGCGCTGGCCAGCAGCACAGCGGTCAGAGCGGTGACGACGAGGGCCCTACGGAAGACTTCTGACATGGCACACCTCAGTGCAACGACGGTTGGCTTCGAGCGCTCCATAACTTACCGTCATCCCACACGCACGTGGAGTAACCGTCGACCCGCGGCCGCACTTCGGGGTTACGAAGTCCTCTGGCCCCGCACCTGAAGCCCGGCGAGCAGCTCACGCGTGGCCGCCGCCACGGCGTCCACGGCCTCGTCGAACGCCTCCCGGTTGTGCGCCGCAGGCGCCCGGAAGCCGGAGATCTTCCGCACGTACTGCAAAGCTGCGGCCCTGATGTCCTCGTCGCCGACCTCGGGCGTCATGGGCGGGCGCAGAGTCTTGATGCTTCGGCACATGCCACCAGTGTGCCCGCGCCCACTGTCAGGCCCACCCGGCACACGGCCGCCGGCCACACCACCAACCGCCTCCCGACCGGGGCGCGGGCATCGCCCTCCACCGTCAGCCCCAGGCACCGGCTTCCCCGCATAACTGCGCCACCGGACGCCGCAGCCTTCGTGCTGGCCGCCACCACCCCGTCCCGGCAAGCCAAACCCCCGCGCCCGCGACCCGCACCACGCGCTCCCACGCGCGCCCGGCCTCTGCCTCGACCGGACGCTCCGCCGACGCTGCGCCGACGCTGCGCACCGGACGCCGCACATGTCGGTGGCTGCTGCTAAAACTGGCTCACGCCGATTCGCCTCAGGGGGGGGCCTACGTGACGAATCCGAAGCACACCCTCGATCCCGTTCCAGGGCTGTACGAGTCACTCATCACCGACAGTCTCGAGGAGCGCATCAAAGAGCTCGGGACCGATGGATGGAGCGCCGTCGATGAGGTCGTCAGCACCGAGTCTGCTCCTCACGTGCTGTCCCGCCATATCGCGGGCAGCGTTGAGCGCGTTCTCGCGGGACTGACACCGTCCGAACAGGTTGTCGCCGCCAACCTCATCCTCGAGTCCATGAGCTCGATCAAAGGTGCCCAGCACGCGACGGATCTCGTCTCTGACGGCCCGCGGCAGTTGCTGGCGCTAGCCCAACAAGATGCAGAGGGCGTGTACGCGATCCGCCCCGCGACACCCCTGTCCGAAACCGCGCTGATCACGAACTCCCCCGAGGACCCCAGCCTCGGCTACGAACTCCGTGCCGAACTGGCTACTGCGGACAGAGTCGATCTGCTCTGCGCCTTCGTCAAATGGCACGGGTTGCGTGTCTTGGAGCAGTCCCTCCGTGCAGCGAACGAGCGCGGTGTGCCCATCCGCGTCATTACCACGACATACGTCGGCGCCACCGAACGCCGTGCCCTGGATCGTCTCGTTCGGGAGTTCGGCGCCGAGGTCAAGGTCAATTACGAGCTGCGCTCCACGAGGCTGCACGCCAAGGCATGGCTCTTCCGACGCAAAACCGGTTATGACACGGCTTACGTGGGCAGTTCCAATCTCTCCAAAGCTGCTCTCTTGGACGGACTGGAGTGGAACGTACGGCTGTCGTCGGTAGCCACGCCCAGCGTTCTGCGGAAGTTCGAGGCAACCTTCGACGCCTACTGGAGCGAGCCGGCGTTCGAGTCGTACGACCCCGACCGGGACGCCCGTCGGCTCGACGAGGCACTCATCACAGCAGGCGGCGGAAGTGCGCCCGGCAGCGGCCAAAGGCTCAGTCTCTCGGGGCTTGAGGTTCGCCCCTACCCGCACCAGCGCGACATGCTGGAGCGACTCGAAGTGGAGCGGGAGGTCCACGATCGGCATCGGAACCTCCTCGTGGCAGCCACGGGCACGGGCAAGACCGTCATGGCAGCCCTCGACTACAAACACCTACGGAGCAAGAACGGTCGCGACCTGAAGCTGCTCTTCGTCGCTCACCGCAAAGAGATACTCGAGCAGTCCCTGCGCACCTACCAGGATGTACTCGTCGACGCGAACTTCGGAGAGCTCCTCGTAGGTGGAGAGATCCCGAACGATTGGACGCACGTATTCGCGAGCGTCCAGTCCCTGAACGCCAAGGCCCTGGACCGCTTCGCACCCGACCACTTCGACGTCGTCGTGATCGACGAGTTCCACCACGGCGTCTCCCCCACCTACCGGAAGATCATCGACCACTTCGCTCCGCAAGAGCTGCTGGGCCTCACGGCAACCCCAGAGCGCATGGACGGCCAAAACATCCAGGACGAGTTCTTCGACGGTCGCATCGCGGCCGAGATGCGGCTGTGGGAGGCCCTTGAGAACGACCTGCTGACCCCCTTCCACTACTTCGGCATCACCGACAACGCCGACATGAGCGCCATCGCGTGGAAGGCGGGCGCCTACGACAGGACCGGGCTGGACAACCTCTTCACCGGCAACGACGCTCGCGCCCGCCTCGTCGTCCAAGCCGTCCATGACAAGGTCACCGACCCCGGCTCCATGAGGGCCCTATTGATCCGAAACGGTTTGGGTTCTGGGTCGTTGGTGATGTGTGAGCGATCTGGTGG
>NZ_JBYIQP010000190.1:0-1767 GCF_057707665.1 Actinacidiphila sp. bgisy167
CCGATCCTCCGCACATAGCTGAGTCGGATGAACTGATGAGGTGGCCGGTACTTCAGTGGGTGTGGGTCGTTGGAGTGGACGTGCCGATATCTCGTTCGCGTCGTTCCCGGGTTCAGCGTCCCCGCATGTCGGTCGAGCTGGCACCTGTGGTGGAGAGGCGTCTGGGCGCTCTGCCTGCCTCTGCCGAGTTTCTGCGCCGGTTGGACGTGGCCGGGATCATCGACGAGCTGTGCCCCGTCCGGGATGTGGCACATCTGACGCACGGGCAAGTCATCGAGGCGCTGGTCGCCAACCGGCTGTCCTCGCCGACCTCGATGGTCCGGGTGGAGGACTGGGCGCGGAAGTGGGCGGTCGAGGAGGTCTTCGGCATCGAGCCTGACCTGCTCAACGACGACCGTATCGCCCGCGCCCTGGACGCTATCGCCCCGCACCTGGAGGAGATCACCGGCTCGGTCGGCGCCCAGACCATCGCGGAGTTCGGCATCGACACCGCCCAGATCCACTGGGACATGACGTCGATCTCCATGTTCGGCGCTTATCCGGACCAGGAAGAGCAATTCGCGCAGGTCAGATACGGTCACCCCAAGGACCGGCGGGTGGACCTGAAGCAGGTCCAGGCCGGAGTGGCTGTCACCCGCGACGGCGGCATCCCCGTCTTCCACCGCGCCTACGACGGCGGCGCGGGCGAAGTCGCCCAGGTCGTCGGCGCGATGAAGGCCCTGCGGAAGATCGCCGACCGCAAGGACTTCCTGCTCGTCGCGGATTCCAAACTGGTCTCCTACCCCAACATCACCGCCCTGCTCGACGCCCGGGTCCCCTTCGTCGCCCCCATACCCGCGGCCCAGGTCAAGGCCGGCTTCTACGCCACGCTCGACGTCCAGGCCGCCGAGCTGGTCGACTACGTCAACGACCGCGACTGTGACCGGAACACCCCCGCCGACCAGCGCCACTCCTACCGGGTCCTCGAAGACGTCCATGCCATGGCAGGACCGCGCAAGCGCGACCCGGTCCACCACCTGCGCCGGATCCTGGTCCACTCCACCGGCAACGCCGAGGGCCAGCGCAAAGCACGCGCCAAACGCCTGGCCAGAGCCGCCGAGGAACTGGAAAAACTGCAGAAATCGGCCGGCGGCCGGTACTACACCACCGCCGAGAAGATCCAGGCCCGGATCGGGGTGATCACCAAGTCCCGCCGGGTCGCCAGCTGCCTGCGCACCGCCGTCACCGTCGGCCCCAACGGGAAACCCGCCCTGTCCTGGCACTTCGACCAGGATGTCCTGGATACCGAAGCCGCCGCCGACGGCTGGTACTGCCTGGTCACCGCTCTGACTCCCGAACAAGCCGACGCGGCCGAGGTCTTCCGGCGCTACAAAGGCCAGGGGGTGGTCGAACGTCGTTACGGCGAGTTCAAAGGCCCCCTGGCCGTCGCTCCGCTGTTCCTGGAGCACAACCGCCGCATTACAGCCCTGATCACCGTGATCTGCCTGGCCCTACTGGTCTACTGCCTGATCGAACGCCAAGTCCGTCAGGCCCTGGGCCCCGAGCAGACCATGGCCGGCCTCTATCCCGACAACCGCAAGGTCCGCCCCACCGGCCGCATGATCCTCTACCACCTCGACGGCCTCACCCTCCGACCCGGCACCACCACCGACCCACCCGTCATCCTCGTCAGCCAAGGAGTCCAAGCACACCTGCTCGAACTCCTCGGCATCGACGAAACCCGACCCCGCTGGCTGGAGACCTAAAACCCCATGTGCGAAGTCACCG
>NZ_JBYIQP010000191.1:0-1729 GCF_057707665.1 Actinacidiphila sp. bgisy167
TCCCGAGGAGTGGCGGGTCACCGCCACCGCCACCCCCTTCACCGGGAAGAAGACCAGCGTCCGCACCGATGACGTCGTCATGCCCGACGGCAGCGTCGCCCGGCGCGACTACCAGGTTCACCCGGGCTCGGTGGCCGTGCTCGCCCTCGACGACCAGGACCGCGTCCTGGTCCTCAAGCAGTACCGCCACCCCGTGCGGATGAAGCTGTGGGAGATCCCCGCCGGGCTCCTCGACGTGCCGGGTGAGAACCCGCTGCACGCCGCCCAGCGCGAGCTGTACGAGGAGGCGCACGTCAAGGCCGAGGAGTGGCGGGTGCTCACGGACGTGTACACCACGCCCGGCGGCTGCGACGAGGCCGTGCGCATCTTCCTGGCCCGAGGCCTGTCCGAGGTGGAGGGCGAGCGCTTCGCGGTGTCGGAGGAAGAGGCCGACATGGAGTTCGCCCGGGTCCCGGTGGACGAGCTGGTCCGCGGTGTCCTGGCGGGGGACGTGCACAACAACTGCCTGGTGGTCGGCGTGCTGTCGCTGCAGGCCGCCCGGGCGGGGGACGGCCTGGAGTCGCTGCGCCCGGCCGAGGCGGAGTGGCCCGCGCGGCCCTTCTCCGCCTGACCGTTCGGTCTGACCATCCGATCGTCCGAGAGGGTGATCATTGGCTGGATCCGCCGCGTCGTGTACGGGGGTTGGACCCTCGCCGTGAACTAGGCTCTTGCCGTTCGTAGGAGAACGGGAGTGGGCCCGTGGCGGATCACGTGCTGGACGCCGACGCATCGGCGGCGGCCTCTGACGACGGCCCGTGGGAGCCTGCGTCGCGGGCTCCGGCACACGGCACGCTGCCCCCCGGCCTTCCGGGGTTCGTCGGCCGCCGCCGCGAGCTCGAGGAACTGCGCGCCGACATCGACCGGCCGGGCCTGGCCGCGCTGCGCGGCCAGACGCCCGACGGCAGCCGGGTGCTCCTCGTGGCCGGCCGGCCGGGCTCGGGACGCACCGCGCTGGCCGTGCGGCTTGCCCACGAGGTGGCCGACCGCTACCCCGGCGGCCAGTTCTACCTGCGGCTCAGCGAGAACGACGGCCGTCCGGTGCCGCCCGAGCAGTCCGCCCGTGCCCTGCTGCGCGCGATGGACGTCGAGGCCGAGCCGGCCGCGGAGTACGGGGAACTGCTCGCCGCGCTGCGCACCGCGTTGGACGGACGCAAGGCCGTCCTCGTCCTGGACGACGTCGTCGAGCCCCGGCAGTTGCTGGACCTGATGCCCAAGGGTTCGGGGAATTTGCTGGTCGCCACGGCCGAGGGACCGCTGCCGGGCGTCCACGACGTACGTCCGTGCACCCTCGGCGGCCTCGACCCGGCGGCGTGCGTCGAGCTGCTGGCCGAGGCCGTCGGGCGGGTGCGGATCACCAACGACCCGCGGGCCGCGGAGGGCCTGGCCCAGGAGTGCGGCCGCCACCCCGCCGCCCTGCGGCTCGTCGCCGCGTGGCTCGCCGTCCAGCCGGGCACCTCCGTCGCCGAGGCCACCCGCAGGTTGCGCGCCGCCTCTAGCGAGCCGCCGGCGGCTGGGACCGCCGCGGCGTCCGAAGGCGAGGCCGTCCGCGGGAACGGCACGCTCCACCCCGACGTCGGGCACCGCACGGGCAGCGGCCCGATCCC
Organism: Actinacidiphila sp. bgisy167; assembly: GCF_057707665.1. Lineage (NCBI taxonomy): Bacteria > Bacillati > Actinomycetota > Actinomycetes > Kitasatosporales > Streptomycetaceae > Actinacidiphila > Actinacidiphila sp. bgisy167. The sequence goes on from NZ_JBYIQP010000191.1 coordinate 1,644, forward strand.
CGAGGCGCTGCGCGGACTGGCCGCCGCGGAGGGGCAGGCACGGGTGCTGCGCCGGGGGGGGGGAGGGGAGGGCGGGAAGAGGGGGG
>NZ_JBYIQP010000192.1:0-1677 GCF_057707665.1 Actinacidiphila sp. bgisy167
CCTGTTCATCCAGGCACCCGCCGGGAATTTGTCGATCAGCCCGCCGTAGACGCCGATGACCGACACCACGCCTCCGCTCCTGCAGGACAGGATGGCCTGGCGCAGGGCGTGGGGCCGGTCGGTCTCGGAGCGGACCGCCTGCTTGGCCCGGTCGTACATGCGCACGTGGGAGGCACCGTGTGTGGCCTCCATTCCGACCGCGTCGATGCACTTGTCGGGGCCCCGCCCGCCGGTGAGTTCGAGCAGCGCCGACCGTACGTCGGTTTCCTCGAAGTCGACGGTCGTGTAGCCCTGGGCGGCGGCCATGTCAAGCCGGTAGGCCTCCTTGTCGATCGCGATGACCTTCTGCGCGCCCAGGACCCGGGCGCTGTCCATCGCGAACTGGCCCACCGGACCGGCGCCCCAGACGGCGACGATGTCGCCTTCCTGGATGTCGCACATTTCCGCGCCCATGTACCCGGTCGGCAGGATGTCGGACAGGAACAGCACCTGCTCGTCACTGAGGTCCGACTCGAGTTTCAGGGCGTTGACGGCAGCGAGCACCACCCGGGCGTACTCGGCCTGACCGCCGGCGAACCCACCGGTGAGGTGGGAATAGCCGTAGATGCCGGCGGTGGGGTGGCCGAAGAACTTCTCCGACATGCCGGCGTTGGGGTTGGTGTTCTCGCAGCACGAGTACAGCTCGGCGCGGCAGGACGCGCAGACACCGCAGGCAATGGGGAAGGGCACGACAATCCGGTCACCGACGCGCAGTTTGTCGTTACTGATGCCGGGGCCGACCTCCACGACCTCACCCATGAATTCGTGGCCCATGATGTCGCCCTCTTGCATGGTGGGGACGTAGCCGTCGAGCAGATGGAGGTCGGAGCCGCAGATCGCCGTCGAGGTGATCTTCACGATGGCGTCGCGGCGGTTCAGGATCGACGGTTCGGGGACATCCTGCACCTCGACCGAATTTCGTCCCGTCCAGCAGTTCGCCTTCATGCCAGGGCCTCCTTCAATTCGCCGTCGGTCAGCGGTCGGGCAGGGTGCTGCGGGAACTCACCGCGGGCCCGCTTGCCGCCTGGTGCGCCCTCGGAGCGGATGACCTCGCCGGTCTCCGCGATCTGCTTGAAGCGGCGCAGGTCGTCGTCCAACTGCTGGTGCGGTTCCTCGCCGAAGTAGCGCGCCGCGGCCTTGCCCAGCGCCCCACCGGGCACGTCGTAGCGAAGTGTCACGCGGATCTCCGTGCCCCGCCCGCCGGAAGCGGGCTATGCGCGCCTCCCGCGCCGAGAAACATGGTGGCACCACGGTTCGGTGACGTTGCCTGTCGCCGAGCCGTGGCCTTGGTCGAGCTACAGGAAGGTCAGCTGCTTGGGCGCGTCGGGATCGTCGGTCGGTGTCCAGGTGGAGGGCGGTGCGTCGGGGGCGCCCCGGTTGGTGCGCAGCCACCACGCAAACTGCCAGTTGTAGCAGGTTCGGTACTTCCACTGGGTCCGCCGCTGGGCGTCGGCGGGGATGGAGTGCTCGCCCCATCCTTGATCACGCGGGCGTTGTCCAGGGTCACGTGCAGGCCGCGCACGAGGGCAGGCCCTTCCCACTGGTGGCCTTCGGCGTACTCGCAGGTGGGCGTTCTTCGCCGTCCCACGGGTGGGGAAGCGCGCACAGGTACCCAGGCCAGCGGCCGGTTCTCGGCCG
>NZ_JBYIQP010000193.1:0-1627 GCF_057707665.1 Actinacidiphila sp. bgisy167
CGGGTCCTGCCGGTTGGGAGATCGGCCTGGCGGGGCCTGGTGACCCACTGGGAGGCCCGGTGAGTCACCCGGTTGCGGTGGCCAGTCCCGTGATCCCGGTGTGTCGGAAGATCTTGCGGAGGTTGTGGCAGGCGGCCAGTAGCCGCCACTCGCCACGGGCTCCGTCCTCGCCGCGCAGGAGGAGCTGGCGGCCGTCCTGGCAGGTCATGATCTGTCCGAAGACGGGTTCGACGATTGCTTTTCGGCGGGCGTAGGCGGCTTTGCCGGGCTTGGTCCGCAGCTTGCGGGCCATGCGTTCCTTCAGTGTGGCGTTCTTGGGGATGCGTCCGCGGGGTGCGGGCGGGACCTGCTCGTCGTGGGCGAGTCGGCCGGTGGCCATGAACGTGTTGGTGCCGCAGGCGAGTTGGCGCTCGCGCGCGGCTTCGAGGTTGGTCTCGGAGCAGTAGCCGGCGTCGACGAGGGCCTGCCCCGGGTGGGCGCCGGTGTTCTGGGCGGACTGGTCGAGCATGGTGGTGTAGTTCAGCGCGTCGGAGGGGTTGGTCGTCACATCGGCGGCGGTGATGACCTGGTGCTTGTCGTCCACGACGGCCTGGGCGTTGTAGGCCTGGATGTAGGCGCCGTCGCTGTTCTTCATGATCCGCGAGTCGGGGTCGGTGAAGTTGGCCTGTGCCTTCGGCTTCGGGCGAGCCGTCTTGGCAGCCTTCTCACCGGCGTCGGTGACGGCCTGCTCATCGCTGCTGCCGGCGCGTTCCTGGCGGCGGCGCTCCTTGTCCTCGGCGTGGCGGCGGGCCTTGTCGGCGGCCTCGGCCTCGATCTGGGCGCGGGCGGCCTGCAGCTTGGCCAGGCGTTTCTCGCGGCGGCCCAGTTCGGCGGGCAGGTCGGCCTGCGTGCCGTCGGGGCCGAACCGCTCATCCTCGGCGGTATCGGTGGCCTCCGCGTCGGCCAGGAGGGCAGCCGCCTTCGCCTCCAGTTCGGCGACCTCGGCTTCGAGGCGTTCCTCCTTGTCGACCAGGCGGCCGTAGCTCATCGCCTTGTGCTTGGATGCGTTTGCTTCCAGTTTTGTGCCGTCCAGAGCGACGCGGCCCATCTTGACCATGCCGAGCTTCTGTGCGAGATGCAGGGACTGCAGGAACAGGCCGGCGAGCGCGTCGAGGTGGCGGCGGCGGAAGCGGGCGATCGAGCGGAAGTCGGGGGCCTGGTCGGCGGCGAGGAACCGAAAGGCGACGTCGTCGACGCAACGGCGCTGGATCGCCCGGGAGGAGCGCACGCCGGTGGTGTAGCCGTAGATCAGCAGGCGCACCATCAACCTGGGATCGTAGGGCGGGTAGCCACGCTTTTCCGTGTAATCGGCCAGGACCGGCGTGAGGTCGAGGGTCTGGTCGACCAGGTCCGCGACGAACCGGGCCAGGTGGTCCTCGGGCAGCCAGTCGTCCAGCGACGGCGGCAGCAGCAGGACCTGGTGAGGGTCGAACGCGCGGAACCGCTTGTCCACCACCGCTGGATGTGCCTGCTGCCGCTTCGGCTCGACCGGCTCGACCTCGAACAGCCCATCCCCATCACGCATAACCTGATCATCCCGCATGAATGATCACGAACTGCACGCGGGTCACCGATTACTGGGACACGC
>NZ_JBYIQP010000194.1:0-1623 GCF_057707665.1 Actinacidiphila sp. bgisy167
AGCAATGCTCAGGACTTGTGGATCAGCTCCTCTGGAGGGCGCGCGAAGGGCGTACCTTCCCGAGTGAGTGATCGTGAAGTCACCGAGTAGGCCCGCGCTGCGAACGCGGGTCGGGAAGGCACGCCCGTGCTCAGCGTAGTCAACGAAGACGGCACCACCGAGGCTGGTTCCCTGATCGACGAGATTGTCCGGGAGGGCGCCCGGCGGATGCTGGCCGCCGCGTTGGAGGCGGAGGTGGACCAGTACATATCCGAGCTCGCCGGTCAGCGTGACGAGGCCGGTCGCCGGCTGGTGGTGCGCAACGGCCGCCACCGGCCGCGGACGGTGACCACCGCCGCCGGGCCCATCGAGGTGGCCGCCCCGCGTGTGAACGACAAGCGGGTCGACGAGACGACGGGTGAACGTCAGCGGTTCTCCTCGAAGATCCTCGCGCCGTGGTGCCGGAAGTCCCCGAAGATCAGCGAGGTGCTGCCACTGCTCTACCTCCACGGCCTGTCATCGGGCGACTTCGTGCCCGCGATGGAACAGTTCCTGGGCTCCTCGGCCGGCCTGTCGCCGGCCACGGTGACCCGACTGACGCAGCAGTGGACCGCCGACCATGCCGCCTTCCAGCGCCGTGACCTGGCCGGATCGGACTACGTCTACGTCTGGGCCGACGGTGTCCATCCCAAGATCCGCTTGTCCCAGACGCACTCCTGCCTCCTGGTCCTGATGGGCGTCCGCGTCGACGGCACCAAGGAACTCATCGCGATCACCGAGGGTCTGCGCGAGTCCACCGAGTCCTGGGCGGACCTGCTGCGCGACTGTCGGCGGCGCGGGATGCGCGACCCGATGCTCGTGGTCGGCGACGGCGCGATGGGCCTGTGGAGGGCGCTGGCGGAGGTGTTTCCGCAGGCCAGGCACCAGAGGTGTTGGGTTCACAAGACAAGGAACGTCTCGAACGCGCTGCCGAAGTCCGCGCAGCCTGGCGCGAAGAAGGCTCTGCAGGAGATCTGCAACGCCGAGGACCGCGCGCACGCCGAGAAGGCGGTCACCGCGTTCGAGGAGGCGTACGGCGCGAAATGGCCCAAGGCGGTGAAGAAGATCACCGGCGAGGTCGACGAGCTGCTGGCGTTCTACGACTTCCCCGCCGAACACTGGATCCATCTGAGGACCACGAACCCGATCGAGTCGACCTTCTCCACCGTGAAGCTCCGGACCAAGGTCACCCGCGGCGCCGGCAGCCCGGCCGCGGCCCTCGCGATGGTCTTCAAACTCGTTGAGTCCGCCCAGGCCCGCTGGCGAGCGGTCACCGCACCCCACCTCGTCGCCCTCGTCCGAGCCGGCGCCCGCTTCGAGAACGGCCTCCTCGTCGAACAGGACGAGACCTTCGCCGCTTGATCCACCTCAACTGATCCACAAGTCTTGACAATTACTCCGAGGACACGTAGATGGGGCGGTTGGCCACCGCACCGTCCCTGATCTTCACGTTCACGCAGTCCACGAACAGGACCGGATAGACCGGGTCGAGCGGGCGCGTGCGCCAGTCGGCCATGGCGTTCAGGGCCTTGTCGGTGATGGTGGAGACCGTCTCCTTGGACGTCTCCATGCCGTAGGTCTCGGCGAGATGCGCGACGATCTCCC
>NZ_JBYIQP010000195.1:0-1615 GCF_057707665.1 Actinacidiphila sp. bgisy167
CGCCGCTTGCTTCTCGTCGTCAACGGCGTCGGGACGGACGGGGCGGGCACGGCCGGAGCCCCGTGGCGCGGCCGGGGGCGTCACGGGGCTCCGGTCAGGGCGTGCGCCGGGTGGCGCCCGGGGTCAGCCCTTACGGGCGGTGACCTCCTCGGTCAGCTGCGGCAGGACCTGGAACAGATCACCCACCACCCCGTAATCCGCCAACTCGAAGATCGGCGCCTCCGGATCCTTGTTCACCGCCACGATCGTCTTCGACGTCTGCATCCCCGCCCGGTGCTGGATCGCCCCCGAGATACCCGCCGCCACATACAACTGCGGCGACACCGACTTACCCGTCTGACCCACCTGATGCGCATGCGGATACCAACCCGCGTCCACCGCCGCCCGCGACGCCCCCACCGCCGCACCCAACGCATCCGCCAACGCCTCGATCACCGCGAAGTTCTCCGCACCCCCCACCCCGCGACCACCCGACACCACGATCGCCGCCTCGGTCAACTCCGGACGACCCGACACCTCCCGCGGCGCCCGCGCCACCACCCGCGTCCCCGCCGCCAGCACACCGAACTCCACCGGCAACTCCTCCACCACACCCCCGGCCGCAACCGCCTCCACCGGCGCCGCATTCGGCTTCACCGTGATCACCGGCACACCCACCGTCACCCGCGACCTCGTCGTGAACGACGCCGCGAACACCGACTGCGTCGCCACCGGCCCCTCAGACCCCGCCACCACATCCACCGCATCGGTGACCAGACCCGACCCCAACCGCAACGCCAACCGCGCCGCGACCTCCTTACCCTCCCCCGACGACGGCACCAGCACCGCCACCGGACTCACCACACCCGCGGCCGCCTCCAACGCATCCACCTTCGGCACCACCAAATACCGCGCGAACTCCCCCGCCTCATTGACCAGCACCCGCACCGCACCATGCTCACCCAGCACACCCGCCGTCGCACCAGCACCCGCACCCAGCGCCACCGCCACCGGCTCACCCAGCCGACGCGCGATCGTCAGCAACTCGAGGGTCGGCTTGCGAACCGCACCCTCCACATGATCGACATAAACGAGGACATCACCCACGGGAACACCACTCCTGAGAACTCGAAGAGAAAGAAGAAGAAGGCCGCTCAGACGAACTTCCGGCCCGCGAGGAACTCCGCGAGCTGCCTACCGCCCTCACCCTCGTCCTTGACGACCACACCAGCCGCCCGCGGCGGACGCGCCACCGCCTCATCCACCCGGGTCCACGCCCCCGCCAGACCCACCAGCCCCACCTCCACACCCAGGTCGGACAGATCCAGCGACTCCACCGGCTTCTTCTTCGCCGCCATGATCCCCTTGAACGACGGATACCGCGCCTCACCCGACTGATCCGTCACCGACACCACCGCCGGCAACGACGCCTCAAGCTCCTCACTCGCCGCATCACCATCCCGCCGCCCCGACACCACCCCACCCTCGACCGACACCCGCGACAACAACGTCACCTGCGGCACACCCAACCGCTCCGCCAGCAACGCCGGCACCACACCCGCCGTCCCATCCGTGGACGCCATCCCCGTCACCACCAGATCGAACCCCACCCGCTCGACCGCCCTCGCCAGCACCA
>NZ_JBYIQP010000196.1:0-1568 GCF_057707665.1 Actinacidiphila sp. bgisy167
TGCTGTGACCGCATAGGTTCGCCGGGTTGGTGGTCGGGGCGGTTGGATGGGCGGTGACGTTCGATCCGACTGCTGGAGGTGCGGTGGCTGAGCCTGTGCGGGTGCGCAGACTGACCGATCAGGAGGGGCAGAAGCTGCAGCAGATAGTGCGCCGGGGCAGCACCAGTTCGGTGCGCTACCGGCGGGCGATGATGCTGCTGGCTTCGGCGGGCGGGAACCGGGTGCCGGTGATCGCGCAGCTGGTCCAGGCCGACGAGGACACCGTCCGCGACGTGATTCACCGGTTCAACGAGATCGGCCTGGCCTGCCTGGACCCTCAGTGGGCGGGAGGCCGTCCCCGCCTGCTCAGTCCTGACGACGAGGACTTCGTCATCCAGACGGCCACTACCCGCCCGACCAAACTCGGCCAGCCCTTCACCCGCTGGTCGATCCGGAAGCTCGCCGCCTACCTGCGGAAAGTCCACGGCCGTGTGATCCGCATCGGCCGCGAGGCATTACGGATGCTGCTTTTGCGCAGCGGCATCACCTTCCAGCGCACCAAGACCTGGAAGGAATCCCCGGACCCCGAGCGTGACACCAAGCTCGACCGCATCGAACACGTCCTTCACCGCTTCCCGGACCGTGTCTTCGCGTTCGACGAGTTCGGCCCGCTCGGCATCCGGCCCACCGGCGGCAACTGCTGGGCCGAGCAGACCAAGCCCGACCGGGTGCCGGCGACCTACCACCGCACCCACGGCGTCCGGTACTTCCACGGCTGCTACTCCATCGGCGACGACACCCTGTGGGGCGTCAACCGGCGCAAGAAGGGCGCCGCCAACACCCTGGCCGCTTTGAAGTCGATCCGTGCGGCCCGACCCGACGGCGCCCCCATCTACGTGATCTTGGACAACCTCTCCGCACACAAGGGCGAGCGGATCCGCCGCTGGGCGACCAAGCACCGGGTCGAACTGTGCTTCACCCCGACCTACGCGTCCTGGGCCAACCCCATAGAAGCTCACTTCGGGCCGCTGCGGCAGTTCACCATCGCCAACTCGAACCACCCCAACCACACCGTCCAGACCCGGGCCCTGCACGCCTACCTGCGCTGGCGCAACACCAACGCCCGCCACCCCGACGTCCTGGCCGCCCAACGCCGAGAACGCGCCCGTATCCGCAGCGAGAAACGCATCCGCTGGGGCGGACGCCCACTCGCCCCAGCAGCATGAAACCCGGCGAACCTATGCGGTCACAGCACTAGCGGTGTGTCCGCTCGGTGGCGGTCTTTCAGGTGCGTTTATTGTGGTGTGGTAGCTGATCTGAAGGGATTTCTGTTCTCGTGGCTCCTCGTGCTCTTGCCCGGATGTGTTTCGAGATGCCCTCGCCCGTGGGGGATGTCCTCACCGGGATTGGCACCCTCGATCCCGCCGATCTCACCGCCTTCATGGCGCACGTCCAGCAAGCGGCCAAGGTCTACCAGGATGTGGTGGCCCGTCCGCCCCAGGGGATGACGGCGGAACAGGCACTCAGAGCGCTCACCCGGATCCCCTCGCACCGCCTGACCGCCGGCCTCACCCGCGCCGAACGCGACC
>NZ_JBYIQP010000197.1:0-1534 GCF_057707665.1 Actinacidiphila sp. bgisy167
CTGGCGGCTGGTTCGTCAAGCCGCTGCTGAACGAGGAACGGGACCTCTGGTAGATCACTTGTGTCGAGCAAGATGATCAAGAACCAGGGGTCCCGTTGCAGGAGAAGTCTGCCATCATCCGCACCATCGAGACAGCCGCGGGCGTCCACGCGCCGGGGCATCTGGGCGAGCTGACCCAGATCGTGGATTTCGCGCTGGTCGACGCCGTGCTGGAGGAGACCGGAGCGCGCGAGAAGCGCCGACGGCTGCTGCCCGCTCGGGTCGTGGTCTACTTTGTCCTGGCGCTGGCCCTGTTCGAAAAGTGCTCCTACCGGGCGGTATGGGGCAAGCTCACCACGTCCCTGGGGGCGCTCGCCCCCATCGTCCCGGCCGCCTCTTCACTCGCGCGGGCCCGCCGCCGCCTCGGCGCGGCTCCGCTGCGCCGCCTGTTCGAGGCCCTGGCCGGCCCTGTCGCCGACCGCGGCCAGGCCGGAGCCTTCTACCGCGGGCTGCGCACGGTGGCACTGGACGGCACCCATCTGCACCTGCCCGACGACGAGCAGGTCACCTGGCGCTACCCGAAACGATCCGGCGACACCCTCGAGTTCGGCTACCCCCTGCTCCGCCTCCTCGTCGTGGTCGAGTGCGGCACCCGCGCCGTGCTCGCCGCCGCCTTCGGCCCCGAAGACGAAGGCGAACTACCCTACGCCCGCCGCCTCCTGGGCTGCCTGAACACCTCGATGCTGCTCCTGGCCGACGCCGGCTTCGACGCGATCGAGTTCCTGCGCGACGTCACCACCAGCGGCGCGCAGTTCCTGGTGCGCTCCTCCGCCCGGCGCCGTCCGACCATCCAGCGCCGTCTGCCGGACGGCTCCTACCTGGCCCGCATCTCCGGCGCCTACCGGGCCGGGCAGGGCTACCGGCCACTTGAGGTGCGGGTGATCGAGGCGTGGATCACCATCACCCTCGACGACGGCACCACCCGACGCGAACCGTGGCGGCTGGTCACCAGCCTCCTCGACCACCAGCGCCATCCCGCGCGTGAACTGGTGGAGCTTTACCATCGCCGGTGGCAGGTGGAGACCGCCTACTTTTCGATCAAGGCGACCATGCTCGACGGCCGGGTCCTGCGCTCACGCAGCGTCCCGGGCCTGGACCAGGAGGTCTACGCGCTTCTGGTCACCTACCAGGCACTCATCCGCGCGGCAGCCGACGCGGTGACCGGCCGACCGGGCCCGGCCATGGAACGGATCAGCTTCACCGTCCTGCTGCAGGCCGCCGTCGACCAGGTCATCAGCGCCGGCGGCATCCTTCCGCCGGAAGGCGAACCCGTCGACCTGCTGGGAGCGATCGGCCGAACGGTCCTGGAGAACCTGCTGCCCGCCACACCACGCCAACGCGTCAAGGCCCGCAGCCGCAAGAACCCCACCAGCAAGTACGGACCGAACGCAGGAAAACACCCGCAAACCGCCCAGAGCTACACCCTCACCGCCGAGATCCACGTCATGGAAACCGGACTTGCACCCCGGCCCCGCCGGTAAACGCAACGGTGTTG
>NZ_JBYIQP010000198.1:0-1492 GCF_057707665.1 Actinacidiphila sp. bgisy167
CGCCGAACGAGCGTAAGCCAACCAGACCAACGAGAAACCTCTACGCCAACCGAGTGGTGAACACCACTTTCGTGATACTCCCTCGATTCTTCCAAGGGCTGACGGCGACGTCGTAAACGGCTAGCTGGCTGCCTGCCGTGTCGGGCCGTGTCGGTCTTATTGGCAGATGTTGATGGTGGTGTTGTTTCCGAGGTCGAATTGGATGGTGGTGGGGGTGTGGGGGAGGTGGGTGATGGCGTTGATGTATTCGATGGCGCGGGTGGTGGCCTGGGGGTCGGTCCGGTTTTCAGGGTTGATGGACACGATGGGCGGGGTTTTTTGTTGTGCGGGCGTGGTGGGGCGGTTGCGGAGCAGGGCTGCGGCGGTTGTGACGTGCTGGGTGTACTCGGGTGTGCCGGTCGCCGGCAGGAGGCTGGTGTCGAGGAGGTATCGGTGGCTTTCGGGGCCGTGGCGCAATGGCTGGACCGGTACCGACTCCGGTTGCTCGTGTGCTGTGGCCGGGGCTGCTTGGTGGTGCTGAGTGCGGAGGCTCTTCGCGTCGGTGGGGGCGGGGTGCCGGTTTCGCGGGGGCTGTGGCTGGTGTGTGGTGACGACGTCCTGGCCGCGTTCGCCCTGGCCGACTGGGGATCCGGTGAGTGCGGTCATCGAGGGTGGGCGGGGTGCGTCCAGGAACGCTCGCCGTTCGCCGGCCGGGGTGGTTTGGGTCTCTGTTTTTTCTGATGCTGTGGGGTCCGGGTTTGTGGTGGGGCTGAGGGGCAGGCGGGTGGCGGTGGTGCTGGTGCTGGTGGTGTGAGGGAGGAGGTGGACGGTCCGGCCGTCGTGGTGGACGGTGTGGGTGGCTTGGGGGTGATTCAGGGAGTCGTGAAGCGTGTCCCAGTTGTCGATGCGGCCGATCCAGCCGGTGTCGCCGCGGAGGATGACGCCTTCGGTGGTGTGGATGAAGTCGTCGCCGTAGGCGAGCCAGCCATCTGCGGGCAGAAGGACTGGGTGCTGGCGGTCGCGGAGGTGGATATCGCCGGTGTCGCTGATGTCGTAGCCGAAGAGGGCGGTCGGCCGGTCCGGGGCCGGGAGTTCGTAACGGGTCCAGGACCGGGACTGCGGTTGCTTCCCAGTGGTGCTTTCGGTGGTGCCGGGCGCTACCGAGGTCAAGGGGTCGGTCTTGATGGTGCTGCCCGTCCGTGGGCGCTCGACCACCAGTGCGTGGCCCAGCGGCAGGCCGGTGGGATTCAGATAGGCGTCCCGGGCACCGCCGAGCCGCCCCGGCCCGCTGGATACACGGGACTGACGCTTAAGGAGCTGGGTTTCTTGGGCTTCACCCGGCGCGGTGGCTGTGGATTCGTCGGGGTGGGACTGCGGGAACAGCTCCGTTGCGGGAACCGTGCCGGTCTTTGCTGTGTCGGTGGTTTCGGTGGTGGGTGGGGTGGTGGTGTAGGTGTTGAGAGCGGTTTGCAGGCGTGTGTGTGCGGGTGTGCCGGGGGTGCGTTTGCTCAGC
>NZ_JBYIQP010000199.1:0-1466 GCF_057707665.1 Actinacidiphila sp. bgisy167
GAGAGCGTGGTGCTGCCGCTGCTGCTGCCCGACGCCCCCGTGGTGGTCTGGTGGCCGGAGGACGCCCCCGCGAACCCCGCGGAGGACCCGCTGGGCCGGCTCGCGGCGCGCCGGATCACCGACGCGGCGGCCACCGAGGACCCGGTCGCCGCGCTGGGACTGCGCGCCGAGACCTACACCCCCGGCGACACCGACCTCGCCTGGACCCGGATCACCCCGTGGCGCAGCGTGCTGGCCGCGGCACTGGACCAGAAGCAGGCCGCGGTCAGGGGCGCCGTCGTCGAGGGCGAGGCGTACAACCCGAGCACGGAGCTGCTCGGGCTGTGGCTCGCCCGGCGGCTCGGTGTGCCCGTCCGGCGGAAGACCAGCGAAGGCCCCGGGATCACCGCCGTACGGCTGGCGACCGCGGACGGCGAGATCTGCCTGGACCGGCCGACCGGCGCGCTGGCCGAGCTGGCCATCCCCGGCCAGCCGGACCGGCATGTGGCGCTGCAGCGGCGGGCGACCTCGGATCTGATCGCCGAGGAACTGCGCCGGCTCGACCCGGACGAGGCGTACGCCGCGGCGGTCAAGTTCGGTGTCGAGCAGCTCGCGCACGCCGAGGAGACCGTCGAGTCCGCCGCCGCCGCGGCGGGGCCCGGCCAGGACGGCGGCTCCGGCGAGAAGGCGGCCGCCCGATGACGGCACCGCAGGTGGTGGTCCACCGGGACAAGGAACTGATGGCACAGGCCGCGGCGGCCCGGCTGATCACCAAGATCGTGGATGCCCAGGCCGCCCGAGGCTCCGCCTCGGTCGTGCTGACCGGCGGACGCAACGGCAACGCCCTGCTCGCCGCGCTGGCCACCTCGCCGGCCCGGGACGCGGTGGACTGGGCGCGGCTGGACCTGTGGTGGGGCGACGAGCGGTTCCTGCCCTCGGGCGATCCTGAGCGCAACGAGACCCAGGCGCGTGAGGCCCTGCTCGACTCGGTTCCGGTCGACGCGGTGCGGGTGCATGCCATGCCGCCCTCGGACGGTCCGTTCGGCAACGACGCGGACGCCGCCGCAGAGGCCTACGCGCGGGAACTGGCGGACGCGGCCGGCCCCGAGGACCACGGGCCGGTGCCCTCCTTCGACGTGCTGATGCTCGGCGTCGGCCCTGACACACACGTGGCCTCGCTGTTCCCGGGGCACCCCGGGGTCCGCGAGACGGAACGCACCGTCGTGGGCGTGCACGGCTCGCCCAAGCCGCCGCCCACCCGCATCTCGCTCACCCTGCCCGCCATCCGCGCCGCCCGCGAGGTCTGGCTGCTGGCGGCGGGCGAGGACAAGGCGGGGGCCGTGGCCATCGCCCTGTCCGGGCCAGGCGAGATCCAGGCCCCGGCGGCCGGCGCGTACGGACGGTCCCGCACCCTGTGGCTGCTGGACCGTACGGCCGCCGCCAAACTGCCCCCGCAGCTGTATCCGCCGTCCTCCCCGTAAGGCGGT